>NZ_JBELMH010000002.1:102894-105547 GCF_042096055.1 Citreimonas sp.
TCGTAGTTCTCGCGCCCGCCGTCCTTGTTCGGGACCCAGTCGTCGCCGCGCGAATAGTCGCGGTAGAGCATCGAGGCGACCGCATCCACGCGCAGCCCGTCGACGTGGTATTCCTCGAGCCAGTAGAGCGCGTTCGACACGAGGAAGTTCTGCACCTCGGTCCGGCCGAAATTGTAGATCAGCGTGTTCCAGTCGCGGTGAAAGCCCTCGCGCGGGTCGGAATATTCGTAGAGCGCGGTACCGTCGAACTGGCCAAGGCCGTGCGCGTCGACCGGGAAATGCCCAGGCACCCAGTCGAGGATGACCCCCAGCCCTTTCTGGTGGGCGGCGTTCACGAGGTCGCGGAATTCGTGCGGCGGGCCGTGCCGCACGGTGGGCGCGAACAGGCCGACGGGCTGGTAGCCCCAGCTTCCATCGAAGGGATACTCGCTGATCGGCAGCAGCTCGATATGGGTGAAGCCCATATCGTGCACGTAGTCGACCAGCTCGCTCGCCGCCTCGATATAGCTGATGCGGCGGTTGTCGGCCTTGCGCTTCCACGACCCCAGGTGGACCTCGTAGATCGAGATGGGCGCGGTGCGGCCGTTGCGGCCCTCGCGCGTCTTGATCCAGTCGTCGTCGGACCAGCCGTAGCCGGTGATGTCGCGCACCACGCTGGCATTGGCCGGCGGGTGCTGAGAGCCGAAGCCCACCGGGTCGGCCTTGAGCGGCAGGACCTTTCCGTCGGCGCCGATCAGCTCGTACTTGTAGGCTGCGGTCTCGCCCAGTTCGGGGATGAAGATCTCCCAAATACCGGTGGCGCCGCGGCGGCGCATGACGTGGCGCCGCCCGTCCCACAGGTTGAAGTCGCCGACCACCGAAACCCGCTTCGCGTTGGGTGCCCAGACCGCGAAATGCGTCCCCTGCGCGCCTTCGTGCTGCATCACGTGCGCGCCGAGAACCTGCCACAGACGCTGATGCGTGCCCTCGCCCAGCAGGTACTCGTCCATCTCGCCCATGACCGGGCCGTGCGCGTAGGCGTCGGCGAAGTCCCACGTGCCGCCGTCCGAGCCGGTGGCGTGCAGCCGGTACTGCCCCTCGGGCACCGGACCCGAAAACAGGCCGAAATGGCCCGCCACGGGCGCCAGCGGATGGGCCGCACCGTCGATCACGGCGTCCAGCGCGGCGGCATCCGGGGCCAGGGCCGTCACCGTCCGGCCGTTGCCGTTCCGGTGCGGCCCGAGAACGGCGAACGGATCGTCGAAGGTGCCCTTCATCAGCCGCGCGAGAGCTTCGGGCGTGGCGATGGCCGAGGGCTCGATGGCCTTGGGTCGGTTTTTGTGTGCCATCCCGCAAGCGTAAGGGTTCCTGCACACCTTTCAACCGCCCGCGGCGGAAAGCGGCCCTAGACCAGCGTTTCGGCCTCCCAGACGTCGCGCAGATAGCCACGGATCGTGCGGTCGGACGAGAACCATCCGGACCGCGCGGTGTTGAGCGCGGCCATGCGCATCCAGCCGTCCTGGTCGCGGAACGCCGCATCGACCGCGCGCTGGGCGCGCCAGTAATCGGTGAAGTCCGACGAGACGAGGAAATAGTCCGCGCCCGCGACGTTGTCGGCGATATGCGCATAGCGTCCCGGCTCGGTCGGGCTGAACGTGCCGTCGCGGACCGCCGCGATGGCGCGCGCCAGCCGGGGGTCCGCGGCGATTGCCTGGGCCGCATGGCCGTCGATGCGGCGGCGGGCCTCGACCTCGTCGGCGGTCATGCCGAACAGGAAGAAGTTCTCGGGGCCGACCTGCTCGCGAATCTCGACGTTGGCGCCATCGAGCGTGCCGATCGTCAGCGCGCCGTTCAGCGCGAACTTCATGTTGCCGGTGCCCGACGCTTCCTTCCCGGCGGTCGAGATCTGTTCGGACAGGTCGGCGGCGGGGATCAGGCGTTCGGCCAGGCTGACGTTGTAGTTCGGCAGGAAGATGACCTTGAGATACTTGTTCGTCACCGGATCGTCGTTGATCACGCGCGAGGCGTCGTTGATCAGCCGGATGATGTCCTTGGCGAAGAAGTAGCCCGGCGCCGCCTTGCCGGCGAAGATCTTGACGCGCGGGGTCCAGTCGGCATCCGGGTTGTCGCGGATCTCCTGCCACAGCGCGATCGCCTCGAGGATGTTGAGGTGCTGGCGCTTGTATTCGTGCATCCGCTTGATCTGCACGTCGAACATCGCGGCAGGGTCGACCTCGACGCCATGCTCGGCGGCGATCCAGTCGGCCAGTTCGGCCTTGTTGGCGTGCTTGATCGCGGTGAAGGAGCGCGCCCATTCCGGATCGGTGACATGCGGCTCGAGCTCGGACAGGCGCTCGAGGTCGGACAGCCAGCCGTCGCCGATCGTGGTGGTGATCAGTTCCGCCAGCGAGGGGTTGCACGACAGCATCCAGCGGCGCGGGGTGACGCCGTTGGTCTGGTTGACGATGCGGTCGGGGTGCAGGCGGTCGAGCTCCTTGAAAACGGTCGTCTTCATCAGCCCGGTGTGCAGCGCCGAGACGCCGTTGACGCGGTGCGCCATGACGAAGGACAGCTCGCCCATCTTCACGGTGCCGGGTTCGCGGATCGTGACCTTGCGGTCGGGATGCGCCTTGGCGTGCGCGTCGTCGATGCGGTCGATGATCTGCAGGTGACG
>NZ_JBELMH010000002.1:105647-126141 GCF_042096055.1 Citreimonas sp.
CACGCGGCTGATCGTGCGCGCCTCGGCCTCGGGGGCGGTCGCGCCGACGTAGTCGCCCGCGTTGAAGCTGTCGAGGTTGAACGACCCGTTGGCCGGCTTCGACGACCAGAGCCGCAGCGTGTTGGCCCAGCGGCCCTGCCAGCCGATCACCGGCGTGTCGTAGGCGGCGGCCAGAACGGCCTCGTCCGGCGTCCAGACGCTGCGGCCGTCGCGCACCGTGACGCTGCCGCCGAAGCCGAGGCGGTAGCTTGCCTCGGCGCGCGCAAATTCCCAGGCATGGGGCTGCTGCAGCCACGTCTCGGGCGTCTCGACCTGGCGGCCGTCCTTGAACTTCTGCTGGAACAGGCCGTGTTCGTAGCGGATGCCGTAGCCCAGCGCGGGCACGCCCAGCGTCGACAGGGATTCCAGGAAGCAGGCGGCCAGCCGGCCCAGCCCGCCATTGCCCAGCGCCGCGTCGGGCTCGTCGGCGATCACTTCGGACGGGTCGAGACCCAATGCGGTCAGCGCTTCGGTCGCGTCGTCGAGCATGCGCAGGTTGACCAGCCCGTCCTCGAGCAGGCGGCCGATCAGGAATTCCATCGACAGGTAGTAGACGCGCTTGGCCTTCGCCTCGTAGCTCTTGCGGGTCGAGGCGAACCAGCGGTCGGTGATCTGGTCGCGCACCGCGTACGACAGCGCCATCCGCCAATCCTGCCGGGTGGCGTGGTCTGCATCCTTGCCCATCGAATAGATCAGATGATGCAGGATGGCCTCGCGCATTTCGCGCGCGTCGGCGGGGGTCGTTTTCAGCATAGAGGACCTGACAAGTGTTTTCCCGATGTCTTCGGTGGTGTCTAGCGCCTGAGAAACAGGATGCAACTCAAACCCGAGCGCTTCGAGACCAGCGTCGCGTGTGGCTCCGGAGAACCCGCGCGATGCCCGTTTCTCGGGCGATCATGGTTAATTTTCGGATAACGTCATGGCTGCATGACGCACCGTCAGCGCTTCTTCGCTCCGATATCTGACCGAACCGGCGACCGGGCGCGGTCGCTTCAGGCCGCGTCGACGCTCTGCTTGGCCTTTGTGTGCGACGCCTCGACCGCCTCGCCCCAGGCCTTGATGTTGTTCTTGAGCACGGCCTTGCGCAGTTCCTCCATCCGGCCGCGCTGCTCTTCTTCGGACATGGCGATGGCGGACAGGATCGCCGTGTCCATCGACCGGAACGAGAACGGGTTGGTGATGACCGCCGTGTGCAGTTCGACGGCCGCGCCGGCGAATTCGGACAGCACCAGCGCGCCCTTGCCGTCGATGCGCGAGGCGATGAACTCCTTGCACACGAGGTTCATGCCGTCGGCCAGCGGCGTGATCCACGCCACGTCGGCCGCGCGGTAGTAGGACACGAGTTCGTCGAACGGGATCGCGCGTGAAACCAGTGTAACCGGCTGCCATTCCAGCGTGCCGAAACGGCCGTTGAGCCGGCCGGCGATCGTCTCGATCTCTTCCTGAACCTGATTGTAGGCCGCCATGTTGCGGTTCGCGCTGACCGAGACGTGCATCAGCCGCACCTTGCCGATCAGCTCGGGGTTGTTCGTGAGGATGCGTTCGAAGCTGGTCAGCTGCTCCACACCGCCCTTGGTGTAGTCGGTGCGTCCCACGGACAGCACAAGCTTGGCATCACCCAGCTCCTCGCGGATCTTCGCCACGGCGGCGTCGGTCTCGGGCAGGCGGGCGCGCTTGTCGATGAAGTCGGTGTCAATGCCCACGGGCGTGACCGACACGCCGACGCGCCGGCCCTGGTAGGTGATCTCGGTCGGCATGGTGCGTTCAGTCAGCGCGGTCCCTTCCGAGATCATGTGCTCGGGCGCGGGAACGCGCTTGACCTCGAGGTCGAAGAGCGAGCGGACGACGCTGACGAAATTCGCGGCATAGCGCGGGATGTGGAAGCCGACATCGTCGCAGGCCAAAAGGCTCTCGATGATCTCGCGCCGCCAAGGCAGCACGTTGAACGCATCCGCGGACGGAAACGGCGTGTGATGGAAGAACGAGATGCGCAGGTCAGGGCGCAGCTTGCGCAGGTAACCGGGCACGAGCCAAAGATTGTAGTCGTGCACCCAGACCAGCGCGCCCTCGGCGGCCTCGGCGGCGGCGGCCTCGGCGAACTGCCAGTTCACCTGGCGGAAGTTCGGCCAGTCGACGGGATCGTAGTTGTAGCGTTCCTTGAACGAGTGAATGATCGGCCAGAACGCTTCTTTAGAGGTGATGTGGTAGAATTCCCTGACCTGGTCCGCCGACAGCGGCAGGCGCGAGACCGAGTACTTGCCGTAGGCGTCCTCGATCTCGACCACCTTCTCGAAGTCCGGGTTCGACGGATCCTCGGCCAGCTTCCACGCCACCCAGGCGCCGTGGTCGACCGATCCGAAGAAGCTTTTCAGCGTGGGCACGATGCCGTTCGGGCTCTTGTTTTCGCGCAGCACCGTTTTGCCATTCTCCACGACTTCCTCGTAGGGCTGGCGGTGGTAGACGATCACGAGTTCGGACGACATCGTTCCTCCTTTCCGGACGGCGCGCGGTTGCCCGCGCGCCTCTTGCGCACGCGGTGCCTCAGGCGGCCTTCTTGTTGAAGTAGTTGTAGCGCAGCATCGCCTCGGCAATGCCGCCCACGCCTTCTTCCTTGGCGATGTGCACGGTCTCGACCTTCTCGACCGCTTCCAGCAGCGCCGGCTCGGCCCCGCCGACGACGACCGAGGGCAGGCCCATGGTCAGCATCGAGTGGTCGTTCATCGTGTCGCCGGCCACCAGCACGCGGTCGTTCTTGACGCCCAGATGCGCCAGCAGGCGCAGCAGCGACGGGCCCTTGCTGACGTCCTTGGGCAGCACGTCGAAGAAACGGTTGTCCGAGATCAGCGCGTCGAGACCCATGTCCTCGACGATGTCCACCGCGCGGCGGTCGAACTTCTCGGGGTCCATGTCGTAGCTGACGCGATGGCGGAACGCGGTGCCCTGCAGGCGCAGGCCCGGGATCGAGCGCAGTGCGGCCTGAACGCGGGCCGAGCTGTCGTCCCACTTCTCGGCAATCTCGGCCTCGAGCTCGGCGATCGGGTTCAGGATGTGTCGGTCGTCCGAGCGCGCGATCGTGGTGCCGACGTCACCGACCACGTAGTCGGGCTTGGGCACGCCCTTGCGGCGCGACAGTTCGGACACGAAGCCCGGGTCGCGGCCGGTGACGAAGATCAGGCCGACGGCGTGCCGGTTGGCGTTGATCCAGTCGTAGTACTTGCGGCGCGCCTCGTCCGTGCCGCCCAGGAAGGTGCCGTCCAGATCGGTGGCCAGCACCAGCGGTTTTTCGGAAATGTCCACGGTCTTCTGTTTCATGAGATCCTCTCAGCCAGTTGCGTCACGGCCGTGTCGGAAGCCGGATGATCGAAGGCCAGGTCCATCACCCGCGGCTCGGCCTCGAGCGGCCGGGCCCAAAGGGCGGCGAAGCTTTGGCCGAGGTTCGCCCGGTCGTGCAGCACCGCCCTTACGGTCTCGCAGATGGGCAGCGCGACACCCAGCCTCCGCGCCAGATCGGTCACGGACAGCGCGTTGCGCTCGCCCTCGACGACCACGGGACGGCCGTCGAAACAGTCTTCTCGCGCCAGCCCGCGGCCCAGCTGCAGCCCCAGCGACATGTTGCGCGAGGATTCGCTTGAGCAGGTGAGCGAAAGGTCGCCCACGCCCGACAGGCCCGACAGCGTTTCCGCCCGCCCGCCAAGGGCCTCCGCCAGCGTCTTCATCTCGGCGATGCCGCGGGTAATCAGGGCGGCGCGCGTGTTCTCTCCGAACCCCGCGCCGGTCATCATCCCGCAGGCGATCGCGATCACATTCTTGACCGCGCCACCGACCTCGACCCCGACAAGGTCATCCGTCACATATGTCCGAAAGGCCTCGGTCGTCAATGAGACGGCCAGTCGCGCCGCGCTGGACGAGGCTGGATCGAGCCGTTCGGCGTAGGTGAACGGGAAGGCGCAGGTCGCCGCCGTTGGGTGGTTGAGCGCCGTTTCGTGCGCGAAGGTCGGTCCAGAAACAACGCCGATCGGGCGGTCGCCCAATTCGTCGCGTGCCACCTGCGCCATCAGAAGGCCGCTTTCGGCCTCGATGCCTTTCGCACAAACCGCGAAGGGAATGCCGGCCGGCGCGTGTTTCGCGGCCTCGCGCGACACCGCGCGGACGACCTGGCTGGGCACGACGATCAGCACCGCCTCGGCCCCGTCCAGGGCCTCGGCCATGTCGGTCACGGCGCGCAGCGTCTCGGGCAGGGGAATGCCCTTGAGGTAGCGGTCGTTGCAATGCGTGGCGTTGATCTGCGCCGCCTGCTCGGCGTCGCGCGACCACAGCCTGACGTCGCCGCCGGCGCGTGCCAGCGTTGCGGCGAGCGCGGTGCCCCAGGCGCCGGCGCCGAGCACGGTCGTGCGCTTGTACGGTTGCGCCCGGATCGGCGAGGGGCTGAGGGTCAGGTCGGTGTGTTTCATGCGGCGGGCACCTCCGGTGCGTTGGCGGAACGACGATCGGGGAAGGAGGGTCGGGCGCGGGCAAAGGCCGAACGCAAGCGGCGCGTCATTCCTGACGCGTCCGAAGTTGAGCACCTGTGTTGCATGCTGACCACAATGGACCGCGTCGGTCGGAAATCAACGGCGCGGGGCGGGATGAGACCGGACATCCTATAGTTGCGCGGCAATTTGCACAAAAAAAGTGCAGTATTGAGCGGGGCGGCGACAGTCACGGCTTTTACCGAAGCCGCGTCCGCCGCGGGTCAGAGAGCCTCGCGCAGCGTCGGCAGCGTGTCGCCGGGCGCTGGTGTCGCGGCCCAGACTGCCCGTGCGATGGCGCGCGCCAGACACAGGCTCGCGGCGTGGCCGATCCCCGCCAGCTGAAGGTCCGGCGCGGCCAGCGGCACGGCCCCGGTGGCCAGCGCGAAGACGAGGTCGCCGTCCATAGGCGTGTGCGCGGGCTGGATCGCGCGGGCGATGCCGTCATGCGCGGCGATGGCGACCCGGTGGCACTGCGCCTTGGTCAAAGCGGCGTCGGTGGCGACGATCGCGATGGTGGTGTTTCCGCCGCTGCCGCCCTGTGCATCCGCGCCGCCGCCCGCCCGCATCATCGCGGCGATCTTACGGCTTTCGGGCGGCGCCTGCCAGCCGCGGGCGGGGTCGGGACCGAGGCCGCCGTACTCTTCCCCGAACTCGGCCGAGGCGGCCCAGAAATGCCGGCCCGAAGGCGTCGTGACGCTGCCCAGCGGGTTGACCGCCACCAGCGCGCCCACCGTCACACCGTCCGGCAGCAGAAGGCTGGCCGAGCCCAGCCCGCCCTTGTGCTGCGCCGTCTGCGCGCCGGTGCCGGCGCCCGCCGAGCCCATCGCGAAATCCGCGGCCGCCGCATCCAGCGCGGCGCGGCCCAGCGCGGGATACGGGTTCGTGTCCCAAGCCTTGTCGCCACCGTTCAGCAGGTCAAAGAGGATCGCCGCCGGTACCAAAGGCACGCGCGCCGACAGCACCGGAAAGCCTCGCCCAGCCGCGTGCAGCGCGTCCATGACGCCCTGTGCCGAGGCCAGCCCGAAGGCGCTGCCGCCCGACAGGACCAGCGCATCGACCCCCGGTGCGGACTTGTCCGGCGCCAGCAGGTCGGTCTCGCGCGTGCCGGGGGCGCCGCCCTGCACCGCCACGGACGCGACGAAGGGCGCATCGCCCACGAGCACCGTCGTGCCGGACTTGAGCGACTCGTCCTGCGCGTTGCCCACGCGCAGGCCGGCGACGTCGGTGATCAGGTTGCGCGGGCCGGGTTGCATGGTGCGCATCCTGCCGCAGCGGTCACAGGGATTCCAGTGCCTTGCCCAGCTTCACGTCCAGGGCGGTCAGTCCGTCCGCGTCATGCGTGGTCAGCGTGACCTGCACGCTGTTGTAGACGTTCGACCATTCGGGATGGTGGTTCATCTTCTCGGCGTGGATCGCGGCGCGGGTCATCCAGCCGAAGGCATCGACGAAGGTCTTGAACTTGAAGGTCTTGGTGATCGCGTCGCGGGCGGGGGCCAGCTCCCACCCCGCGTCGAGCAGCGGCTTCAGCGCATCGTCGCGCTCGGCACCGGCGAGTTTCTCGGTCATTGCTGTTCCTCCTGGTTTGCCTTCCGGAACGGGCCGAAGGCGGTGAGGATCTCGATGTCCTCGTCCACCGCGGCGCGCTCTGCCTCTAGGTAACGCTCGATCGCGCGGGCGAAACCCCGGTCGCCGACCCAGTGCAGCGAATGCGTGGGCGCGGGTAGGTAGCCGCGCGCCAGCTTGTGTTCGCCCTGCGCGCCGGCCTCGACGCGGGCAAGGCCGCGTTCTATGGCGAAGTCGATGGCGCGGTAGTAGCACGCCTCGAAATGCAGGAACGGGTGATGCTCGACGCAGCCCCAGTAGCGGCCGAACAGCACGTCCCGCCCGATGAAGTTCAGCGCACCGGCCACGTCGCGCCCGTCGCGGCGGCACATCACCAGCGCGATGTCGTCGCGCAGCGTGTCCTGCGCGATGTCGAAGAATTGTCGCGTCAGGTAGGGCGTACCCCATTTCCGTGCGCCGGTGTCCTGGTAGAAGCGCCAGAAGCTATCCCAGTCTTCCGAGCGGATCGCGTCGCCGGTCAGCGTCTCGATCGTGCCGCCGAATGCGTTCGCCTGCTGGCGTTCCTTGCGGATCGCCTTGCGCTTGCGCGACGACAGCGAGCCGAGGAACCCGTCGAAATCGGCGTAGCCGCGATTGATCCAGTGGAATTGCTGTGTGACCCGCCGCATCAGGCCGATCCGCTCGCCGGCGATGGCCTCGTCCTCGGTGCAGAAGGTCACGTGCAGCGACGACAGCTCGTTGTCTGCGGCCATCTGGACCGCGCCCTGGATCAGGGCCGACACGCCCTCGGTCTCGAACCCCGGACGCGTCAGGAAGCGCCGTCCGGTCGCGGGCGTGAACGGCACGGCGATCTGCAGCTTGGGGTAATAGCTCCCGCCCGCGCGTTCATAGGCGTGCGCCCAGTTGTGGTCGAAGATGTACTCGCCCTGGCTGTGCGACTTGAGGTACAGCGGCGCGACCGCAATCACCTGCCCGTCGCGCTCGGTCATCAGGTAATGCGGATCCCAGCCGCTGCGCCCCCCGACCGAGCCGCTGTCCTCGAGCGCCTTGAGGAACCGGTGCGTGGTGAACGGATCGTACGGGCGTCCGCCAGCGGCGGTCTCGGGGCAGGCGCAGGCATCCCACGTCTCGGGCGCGATCTGCGACAGCGAGGTGAGCGTCGAGACGGTGATCGTGGCGCCGTCGCCGCGGTTCGTGTCTTGGCCGGTGCTGTGTTCGGTCATGTCGCCCTGTCGATCCGGTCACGGCAAGGATGTGGCCCTCTGGCCCTGGGCTTCAAGCCGCGTAACCCTCGAAGGTGACGTTGGACGCAAGGGTACGGGCCTGCGTCTCGTCCCGTTTCGACCGGATCGTCCAGCACAGGATCGGCACGTCGCGGTCGCGCAGGGCGGCGACGGCCGGGCTGTTCAGGTCCTGCCAGTCGTGGCTGACGAAGCAGGCGCCAGTGTCGTCGAAGTCGGGGATCGCCCGCAGGCGGTTGCGCGTGCGCTCGGGCAAGGTGGGCCAGTGCTCGGGCAGGAAGGCCGAGGTGGTCAGGCCACGCGGCCGGTCCGGCGCCAGGCGGGCCAGCGCGGCCACGCTGTGCGGATTGAACGACATCAGCGCGACGGGGCCTTCATAGCCCTGCAGCGCGTCGGCGGCCGCGCGTTCCAATGGGCCCACGCCGTCGCCCATCGCGCCGTCCTGGTCCTTGACCTCGATCAGCAGCGGCACGCGGCCGCCGACGATCTGCAGCACGTCGGACAGCGTCGGTATGCCGTCCTCGCCATGCTTCAGCGTGATCTCGGCCAACGCCGCCGCGTCGCGCAGGCGCAGCGGACCCGTGGCGCCGGTCAGCCGACCCAGATCGTAGTCGTGGAATACCATCGCCTGGCCGTCCGCCGACAGCTGCAGGTCCAGCTCGATCCCGTAGCCGCCGTCAATCGCGGCGCGGATCGCGGCGCGCGAATTCTCGGGTCGGCCGGCCCGCACGTCATGCAGCGCCCGATGCGCGATCGGGCGGGCCAGGAATTCCTGTGGCAGCATCAGGCGATCTCGAAGATGCCTTCGATCTCGACGGCGACGCCAAGCGGCAGCGATCCCGCGGACACGGCCGAGCGCGCGTGGCGCCCGGCATCGCCCAGCACCTCGACCATCAGGTCGGACGCGCCATTGACCACCTTCGGCTGGTCGGTGAAGTCGGGGGTCGAGTTGACGAAGCCGGTGAGCTTCACCACCCGGCGCAGGCGGTTGAGGTCGCCGCCGCAGGCCGCGCGGACCTGTGCCAGCAGCGCCAGAGCACAGCGACGCGCGGCGGCCGCGCCGGCCTCGACGTCGATGGCGTCGCCCAGCTTGCCGGTGATCAGGCCGTTTTCGTCCATGCTGATCTGACCCGAGACGTAGAGCGTGTCGCCGACCTGCACGAACGGCACGTAGTTCGCCGCCGGGGCGGGTGCGTCGGGCAGGCTGAGGCCAAGCTCGGCCAGGCGGGTTTCGATGGCATTGGACATGTGCGGCTCCCCTTCCGTCATTCGGGCCGACGCTACGCGCGCCCCGTCGGAATGGAAACACCCTACGTCAACCGGGCCGGCGTTTTCGCCCGGGGCCATGCGCAGGCGCCTCAGCTTTCGCGCAGCGCCTTGGCGAAGTAATCGGCCAGC
This sequence comes from Citreimonas sp., assembly GCF_042096055.1. Taxonomy (NCBI): domain Bacteria; kingdom Pseudomonadati; phylum Pseudomonadota; class Alphaproteobacteria; order Rhodobacterales; family Roseobacteraceae; genus Citreimonas; species Citreimonas sp. Next base: position 114,400 of record NZ_JBELMH010000002.1, read on the forward strand.
GGCTTGACCAGGTAGGCCAGCGGCGTGCGGTCGGCGGTGCGGATGAACGTCTCGACCGGCATGCCGGGGATCAGCGACGAGCCTTCCGGCAGCTTGTCGATCTCGCCCTCTTCCAGCACGATCTTCGCGCGGTAATAGCGCTGGCGCGAGCGTTCGTCCTCGAACGCGTCGGCCGAGATCTGCACGACGCGGCCCGTCAGCTCCGGCGTAGTGCGCTGATCGAGCGAGCTGAAGCGCAGCGACACGGGCTGGTCCAGGAACAGCTGGTCGATATGGATCGGCTGCACCTGCGCGGCAATGACCAGCGGCTGATCCTGGGGCACGAGGTACAGAACCGGGTCGGCCGCGCGCAGGACCGAGCGCGGCGCGAACACCGCCAGGTCGTAGACCACGCCCGAGGCCGGCGCCGTGATCGCCATGCGCGACAGGCGCTCGCGGAGCGTGCGCGCCTCTTCGGCCAGCTCGCGCTCGCGGAACTGCAGGTCGCTGAGGGTGGTGATCGCCTCTTCGCGGCGCTGGTTGCGCAGGCCGAGGATCTCGATGTCGATTTCGGTCATGCGGCCTTCGGCCTGCGCCTTCTGCGCGGTCAGGTCACCTGCCTCGCCGGCCAGCCTTGCGCGTTCGCGCCGCAGCGACAGGACACGACTGGCCTGCGCGAGGCCGCGGTCCAGCAGGCTTTGCTGGTCGTTCAGCTCTTCCTCGATCAGGTCGAGCATCTCGGTGACCGAATCCCGCTGCGCCTCGATGCCGCGGACCTGGTCCTCGATCTGTTCGCTGCGCTTGGCCAGTTGCTCGGTCTCGCGCGCGACGGTCTCGGCGCGGGCCTCAAACAGGTTGCGCTGGCTGTCGATCATGCCGGCGACCTCGGGATCGGTCCCCGCGCGCTCCAGCAGCGCCTCGTCGAAGGTGATCGTCGCCGCCTCGTCGCGCTCGGCCTCGAGGCGTGCGCGCCGGGCCATGAGTTCGTGAAGCTGCCCCTCGACGATCGCGAGGTCGGATTCCAGCAGCGTCGGGTCCAGCCGCAGCAGCACGTCGCCCTCGGCCACCAGATCGCCCTCGTCGACCAGAATCTCGGCGACGACGCCGCCGTCGGGGTGCTGGATCACCTGCCGGTTGCTCTCCACCTCGATCGCGCCCGACGCGACGATCGCGCCCGAGATCACCGTGGTCGCGGCCCAAGTGCCGAACCCGCCTAGCAGCGCGACCAGGGTGAAGATTCCCAGAAAGAGGGGGCCGCGCAGCGGAAAACGCGTGGATTCGTCGCTCATCGTATTCCCGCCGGGCCTGCATGCCCGCTGATCTGCTTGTGATTGCGCACCCTTGCCTGCAGCACTTCGTCCCGTGGGCCGAAGGCAGTGCGGGCGCCGTTCTCTAACATAAGCAGCAGGTCGCATTCGCGCAACGCGGCCGGGCGGTGCGCCATGATCAGAACCGCCTTGCCCTCGGCCTTGAAGCCGCGGATGGCGCGGTTCACCGCCTCGGACCCCTCGTTGTCGAGGTTGGAGTTCGGCTCGTCCAGCACCAGCACGACCGGGTCGCCGTACATCGCGCGGGCAAGGCCGATGCGCTGGACCTGGCCGCCCGACAGGCGCCCGCCGGCGGCCGTCACGCGCGTATCGTAGCCGTCGGGAAGCTGCAGGATCATCTGGTGCGCGTCTGCCTTCTTGGCGGCCTCGACCACCAGCGCCGCATCCGGCTCGGGCGACAGGCGCGCGATGTTCTCGGCCACGGTGCCATCGAACAAGGTCACCCGCTGGGGCAGGTAGCCGATGTGCTGGCCCAGCACGTCGGGCGCGTACTGGTCCAGCGACGCGCCATCGAGGCGGATGCGTCCGCCGGCCGGGCGCCAAACGCCGGTCAGCGCGCGCGCCAGCGTCGACTTGCCCGAACCCGAGGGCCCGATCACGCCCACCGCCTGGCCCGGCTGGATCGCGAAGCTGACGAGGCGCAGGCTGGCCTGATGCTCGCCCGGCGGGACGACCGTGATCTGCTGCACGTCGAGGGCGCCGCGCGGCTTGGGCAGGGCCGTGCGTTCGTCCTCGGGCGGCACCTCGCCCAGCAGGCGGGCGAGGTCGGTCCATCCGGTGCGCGCACGCTCGACCAGCGGCCATTGCCCGATGGCCAGCTCCACCGGCGCCAGCGCCCGGCCCATGAGGATCGAGGCGGCGATCATCGCCCCCGGCGTCAGCTCGGCGCGCAGCACGAGGTACGCGCCCAGACCCAGCATCCCCGATTGCAGTAATAACCGCAGCGTCCGGGTCAGGGTCGAGAACCCGCCCGTGATGTCCGCCGTCGCCAGCTGTCCAGACAGCGCGTCGCTGCGAGCGTTCATCCAGCGGCGGAAGGCGTGCGACTGCATCCCGAGCGCGCGCACCATCTCGGATTCCGACCGGATCTGCTCGGCCGTCTGGTCCGATTGCAGGATCGCCGCGTTCGAGCGGAGCGACGGCGTGCGGCTGACCATCTGGTTGATGGCCGTCAGCGCGATCAGCACCAGCCCGCCCGCGGTGGCGAGAAGCCCCAGCCAAGGATGGAACAGGAAGATCGCTGTCACGAAAATCGGCGTCCACGGAATGTCGAACAGCGCCATCAGCACCGGCGAGGCCATCAGCCGCTGCACCGATTCCAGGTCCGCCAGCCCGGTGCGCGCCAGGCGGTCGGGCTTGACCGCGGCCCGGCGCACGACGGCGTCGAACACCCGCAGTTCCAACGCCGACTGGAAGCGTGCGGCCACGCGGCCCATAATGCGGCCACGCACGTAGTCGAGGATGCCCATCATCGCGTAGAGAAACAGCACCAGCACCGACAGCGTCACCAGCGTCGCGACCGACCCCGAGCCGAGTACCCGGTCGTAGACCTGCAGCATGTAGATCGGACCGGTCAGCATCAGCAGGTTCACGAAGAAGCTGAACACCGCGACGAAGGCCAGAAACGGCCGCGACCGCCGCCGCACCGCGCGCAGCTCGCGGCGGCCCTGGTCGATGGCGGAGGTGGTCATGGGCGGGTCACCATCAGATGATTTTGAGTCCGGACGGCAAACATGTCAGGGTTCGAGCTTGGAGGATCGGCGGCACTGTGCCACAGCGGGCGCGAAACCGGCAGACGTTTTGACGCGTTCACCTAAACGCAATCCGGTTGTCGTTGTATGAATGCGCCCCCGGGGCGGCAAAACAGTCTGAAGGATCGGCTCATGGGTGCTGGACGTGCGATTACGCTTCTGCTGGGGGTGGCGGCCCTTGCGGGTTGCACCGCCGTCGCGCCGGATCCGGGGTTCAACGATCCGTACGAGGCGCAGAACCGCCGCGTGCACGCGTTCAACGCCCGGCTCGACGACGGCGTCGTCAGCCGCGCGGGGCGGGCCTATGTTTCGGTCGCCTCGCCGACCGTGCGGACGGGTGTTTCCAACGTCGCCGAAACACTGTCGCTGCCGCGCACAGTCGTGAACCAGGTTCTGCAGGGCCGGATGCTGCGCGCCGGAAGCAATACGCTGCGCTTCGCGGTGAACGCCACGCTGGGCTTCGGCGGCATCGCCGACGTCGCCTCGGACATGGGGCTCGAGGAGGACGAGAGCGATTTCGGCGAGACGCTGCACGTCTGGGGCGTGGCCGAGGGGGCCTATCTCGAAGTGCCCTTCATCGGCCCGACCACCCAGCGCGACCTAGCGGGGTCGGTGGTCGACATCTTCCTGAACCCGATTGATCCGCACCTCGAACCCGGGCAGCGGCGCGCCAAGCTGGCGCTGCGCGCGCTGGATACGATCGGGGAGCGGGCGGAATACGCCGCGTCGGTCGATTCGGTGCTGCACGAAAGCGCCGACAGCTACAGCCAGGTGCGCCTGATCTACCTGCAGAACCGGCGTTTCGAACTTGGCGTCGCCCCTCCCGAGACGGTCGATGCCGATCCCATGGCGCTCGATACGGAAGGATTCTGACATGACGTTCGCACTGTCCCGCCGCACGTTCTGCACCATGGCCATGGCCGCGGGCGTCGTGCCCGCACAGGCCTTCGCGCTCAGCGACGCAGAGGCCCGCAACCTCGTGCAGTCGCTGGTGGGCGAAATCAACGGAGTCATTGCCTCGGGCCGGTCCGAGGCCGCGATGATCGACGCGTTCGAGACGATCTTCGCGCGCTACGCCGATTCGGCCTATGTCGCGGCCTATGCGCTGGGCTCCGACGGGCGCCGTGCCACCGCCAGCCAGAAGAAGGCGTTCTCGGACGCGTTCAACACCTACATCGCGCGCAAGTACGGCCGCCGGTTCCGCGAGTTCGAGGGTGGGCGCTTCGAGGTGCAGGGAGTGCGCCCGCAGAACAACTACTTCGAGGTGCCGACGCGGGTCTTCCTGCGCAGCGAGGCGCCGTTCGACGTCACCTTCCTGGTGTCCGACCGGGCCGGCCGGCCGCTGTTCTTCAACATGTACGTCGAGGGCGTGAACATGTTGCTCGCCGAGCGGACCGAGATCGGCGCAATGCTCGACCGCCGCCGCGGCGACATCGACGCGATGATCGCCGACCTTCGCCGCGCCGGTTGACGCGGGGAAGGCCGGCGCGCGGCGTCAGTTGCCGCCCAGCAGGTCGTAGAGAAGACGTTCGAGCACGGTCTCGGTCCGCCGCGGCTGTTGCTGCGGCTGGGGTTGCTGTTGCGGCTGGGGCTGCGGTTGCGCCACCTGCGGCTGTTCGCGCTGGCTGGGCTGCGGCGCCATCGCGGGCAGTGGGCGTGCCGGCTGGCCCTCGCTGACGCGGCGCATCACCTCGTGCCAGATCTCGGCCGGCAGACCGCCGCCCGTCACGCCGGTCAGCGGCGTGTTGTCGTCGTAGCCCATCCAGATGCCGGTCACGTAATCCGCGGTGAAGCCGACGAACCAGGCGTCGCGCTGCTCGTTCGAGGTGCCGGTCTTGCCGGCGACCTGACGGTCGGGCAGGGCGGCGCGCGTGCCGGTGCCCTGCTCGACGACCTGCTGCATCATCCAGGTCAGCTGCTGTGCGGCGGCTTCGCTGATCACACGCTCGCCGATACCGCCGCCCGATCCCATCAGAGCGGTGTCGTCATTCTTCAGCCGCAGCTCGCGGATGCCGTAGGGCGTCACCGACGAACCGCCGTTGAGGATGCCCGCATAAGCGCCAGTCATCTCGAGCAGCGTCGCCTCGGCCGCGCCGAGCGCCAGCGCCGGCGTGTCGCTAAGCTCGCGTACGATGCCAAAGTCGCGCGCCACCCGCAGCACCAGGTCGCGCCCCACCGATTCCGAGATCTTCACCGCCGGGATGTTGAGCGAGCGTTCCAGCGCCTCGGTCAGCGTCACCCGGCCGTAATGCTGGCGCGTGTAGTTGGACGGGCACCACTGCCCGGACCCGGGGATATTCATGCAGAACGGTTCGTCCACCACCGTGTCGTTGGGCGAGTAGCCCAATTCCAGCGCGGTGGCGTAGACGAACGGCTTGAACGCCGAGCCGGTCTGCCGGACCGCCTGCGTCGCGCGGTTGAACACGCCCGAGGCATCGGTGTCGACGCCGCCGACCATGCCGCGCACCGCGCCGTCGGCGGACATCACCACCACGGCGACCTGCGCCTCGGAGCCCTCGGCCACCTTCTCCGAAAAGACCTGGTTCACCGCGTCCTCGATCGCGCGCTGGATCGACTGGTCCAGCGTCGTCTCGATCACCACGTCCTCGGTCGTGTCGCGGGTGAAGAAATCGGGGCCCGACTGCATGACCCAATCGGCGAAGTACCCGCCTCGCGTCTGCCCGGCCTCGTCGCTCAGCGTCGCCGGGTTCTGCTGGTGCTGGCGCATCGTCGCTTCGTCGATGTAGTCCTGTTCGTGCATCAGCCGCAGCACGGTCGCCGCGCGGGCCTGGCTTGCCTCGAGATCGGCCGTCGGCGCCAGGCGCGACGGCGCGGTCAGAAGCCCCGCCAGCATCGCCGCCTCGCCCGGGTCCAGCGCGCCCGCGGGCTTCGAGAAGTACCGCTGTGCCGCGGCTTCGGCCCCGTAGGCGCCGCCGCCGAAATAGGCGCGGTTGAGGTAGATCGAAAGGATCTCGTCCTTGGTATACTTGGTCTCCATCGCCATCGAGAAGATCGCCTCGCGCGCCTTGCGGCCCAGCGTGGTCTGGCGGCAATCGTCGAGATAGGCCGCCTCGGACGGCCAGGCGCCGGGGTCGAACTCCTCGCCCAGGCACAGCAGCTTGGCGGTCTGCTGCGTGATGGTCGAGCCGCCGTGCCCGGACAGCGGGCCGCGCCCCTCGGCCAGGTTGATGCGGATGGCGCCCGCGATGCCCTGCGGCGAGATGCCGAAATGCCAGTAGAAGCGCCGGTCCTCGGTGGCGATCACGGCGTTTCGCAGATGCGGCGACACGCTGTCGGCGGTTACCGCGCCGCCGAACTGGTCGCCGCGCCAGGCGAACGTCTCTTCGTTTCTGTCGCGCATGGTGACCGAGCCGCGCGCGCGGCCGTCCAGCAGCTCGGCCACGTCCGGAAGGGTCGTGTAGGTGTAGCCGACGGCAAGCCCCAACATCAGAGTCGCCACCAGCAGGGCGGTGATCGTGATGCGCCCCAGCAGCCGGAACATGCCGCCGGTCAGCCGGCCCAGCAACCCGAGAATGCCGCCGCGCCGTGCCGGTTTCCTGCGCGTCTTGCGCGTGCGTCGCGGCTTGGCCGCCGGCTGGGCCGCCTTCCGCTTCACCCGCCGATCCGCCACGAGCCTGCCTCGCCCGTTTCCAGATGCGCTCATGCCTGAGATCCGCCTGCTGTTGTCGCTCTGCCTGTCTTTGGCGCGACCTTATCGCGGTTGCCAGCGGATGTTGACCATCCGCGCGGTTTGGTGCCGCTTTTTTGTTTCGCGCAGAAATCGTGCATCTGCGGAAATCTGCACAATAATTATGCATTATCGACATTCTGAAGGTGACCCGAAGGCGCGGATGCCTTCCAAAACGGCGCCGGCGCCTTCTTTGCTCGGGTCATAACGCAGGCGGCGGCCTGGCAACGGAAAGGGATGAAGGTGAAACTGATCATTGCAACGATCAAGCCGTTCAAGCTCGAGGAGGTGCGCGAGGCGCTCACCGGTATCGGCGTGCGCGGCATGATGGTGACGGAGATCAAGGGCTTCGGCTCTCAGTCCGGTCATACCGAAATCTACCGCGGCGCGGAGTACGCGGTGAATTTCGTGCCGAAGATCAAGCTGGAACTCGTGGTGTCGTCGGGCATGGCCGACCAGGTCGTCGAGACGATCAAGACCACCGCACAGACCGGCAAGATCGGTGACGGCAAGATTTTCGTCCTCGACGTGTCGCAGGCGGTTCGCGTGCGCACGGGCGAGACCGACGCCGACGCGCTGTGACAGACGACACGAGACAAGGGACACCGAAAATGAAGCTTTTCAAGACACTCGCGCCGGCCGTCGCGCTGACCGTCCTGCCGGGCCTCGCGCTCGCGCAGGAGGCGGAAGCCGCCGCCGACATCAACCCCTACATCTTCACCACGCTGCTGTTCCTGATCGGCGGCTTCCTGGTGTTCTGGATGGCGGCGGGCTTCGCCATGCTCGAGGCGGGCCTGGTGCGTTCCAAGAACGTGGCCATGCAGCTGACCAAGAACATCGCGCTGTTCTCGATCGCGGCCATCATGTACTGGCTGGTCGGCTTCAACCTCATGTATCCCGGCGACGGCTGGCTCATGCAGGGCTGGATCGGGCCGTTCTTCGCAATCACCGCGCTTGAGCCGGTTGGCCTGGCGGCCGACGCCGCCGCGCTGGACTACGCATCGGTCGGTTCGGACTTCTTCTTCCAGCTGATGTTCTGCGCCACCACGGCGTCGATCGTGTCGGGCACCTTGGCCGAGCGCATCAAGCTGTGGCCGTTCCTGATCTTCGTCGTCGTGCTGACCGGCTTCATCTACCCGATCGAGGCATCCTGGCAGTGGGGCGGCGGCTGGCTGTCCGAAGCAGGGTTCTCGGACTTCGCCGGTTCGACCCTGGTGCACGCGGCGGGCGGTTTCGCGGCGCTGGCGGGTGCCATCATCCTCGGTCCGCGGATCGGCAAGTACCGCGAAGGCCGCACCGTGCCGATGCCGGGCTCGAACCTCGCGCTGGCGACGCTGGGCACGTTCATCCTGTGGCTGGGCTGGTTCGGCTTCAACGGCGGCTCGCAGCTGGCGATGGGCACCGTGGGTGACGTGACCGACGTCAGCCGGATCTTCGCCAACACCAACATGGCCGCCGCAGCCGGCGCCGTGGCCGCGCTGATCCTGTCGCAGATCATGTACAAGAAGCCCGACCTCACCATGACGCTGAACGGCGCCCTGGCGGGTCTCGTATCGATCACGGCAGAGCCTCTGGCGCCATCGCTCTTCGGCTCGCTCCTGACGGGTGCCGTGGGTGGCCTGATCGTGGTCGTGACCGTGCCGATGTTGGACAAGATGAAGATCGACGACGTCGTCGGCGCCATCCCGGTCCACCTATTCGCGGGGATCTGGGGCACGCTGGCGGTCGCCTTCTACACCGGCAACTGGGGCGCGCAGATCATCGGGATCGTCGCCATCGGCGCCTTCGTCTTCGTGACCTCGGCGATCGTGTGGCTGATCCTCAAGGCCGTCATGGGCATCCGCGTTTCGGAAGAGGCCGAGATCACCGGTCTCGACATGTCCGAACTGGGCATGGAGGCCTACCCCGAATTCTCCAAGGGCTGATCTCCTCCTTCCTGTCAGTCCGGCGCGCGGGGGCACCCTGCGCGCCAAACCGGAGAGACTGCCCCGGGCGCGCGCGCCCGGGGCTTTTTCGGTTCCGGCATTGTCCTGTGGTGCTTCGGGGGCGCGGCGGCGAACGTTACTTGAACGGTGCCATGCCCGCGCGGGCCAGCGCGTCGGCGCGCTCGTTCTCGGGGTGGCCCGCGTGGCCCTTGACCCATTGCCAGGTCACGTCGTGCGTCGCCTGCGCGGCGTCAAGCCGCTGCCACAGCTCGACGTTCTTCACCGGCTTCTTGGCGGCGGTCTTCCAGCCGTTGCGCTTCCAGCCGTGGATCCAGCCCGTGACGCCGTTTTTCACGTAGGCGCTGTCGGTGACGATGGTGATCGTTGTCGGCCGGGCGAGCGATTCGAGCGCGTTGATCGCGGCCATGAGCTCCATCCGGTTGTTGGTGGTGGCCGCCTCGCCGCCCTTCAGCTCGCGTTCCTTGACGATCGTCACGCCGTCCTTGGCCTGCAGCACGGCCCCCCAGCCGCCGGGGCCGGGATTGCCGGAGCAGGCGCCGTCGGTATAGGCGATAATCTGGGTCATGTCGGAGTGTGCCGGGCGCAAATCATGCGCCTGTTTCGCCGCATCGCGGCGCCGGTTCAAGCGGCAATCAGACGATCAGGTGGACCGACAGGCAGATCACCACCAGCGCGGTCAGCAGGACGCGCAGGCGCATCCACCATTCCGGCGCAAGGCCCCAGCGCCAGAACTGCCAGTCGAGCACGAGCAATCCGATGTATCCCGCGATCAGCGCGGTTCCGGCCGCCTCCGCGCCGCCGCCGGTGGTGAAGAAGACCCACAGCGCCGGCAGCACCGAAAGCGCGTAGCCCGCCGCCGCGCGACTGCCCGTGGCGCGGGCGGCAAAGCCCCACAGCACGCCCGACATGAAGGACAGGATCACCGCGCCGTAGAAAAGCTGCACGTAGGGTCCGGTGAAGCGCGCGCCGAACGCACCCTGCGACCAGAGCGCGAGCGGGTCCGATATGACCGTCAACGCGCCCCATAGGAACGGCAGGACGCCGGCCAGCCCCAGCACAAGCGCCGCGCGCGGTATCGTCTGCATCGAAGACCTCCGGTTCGGCGGGTCCTGCGCCCGCGCCTGCCAAGATGCCCCGCCCGCGTCCGGTGGCAAGCGGCGCGTGTTGCGCAAGCGGCGCCCGGTGGCGCAGGGTCGCGTCAATCTTCGCGGGTCAGGTTGGATACATCGGACGACACGGGCAGCGCCCGCCGTCCACAGGGCAACGGCCCGGACCCGCGCCCCGCCGCCAGGAATGGCTGGCGGGGCCAGCGCTCAGGCGGGCCGGCGCAGCACCCGCGGCACCTTGAACTCGACGTTCTCCTGAGCGGTCTCGACCTGCTCGACCCGCAGGTCGTAGCGCGCGCGGAAGGCGTCGATCACCTCGTCGATCAGCACCTCGGGCGCCGAGGCACCGGCCGTTATGCCGATCGAGCGGATGCCGTCCAGCGCACGCCAGTCGATGTCCTCGGCCCGTTGCACCAGCTGGGCATACCCGCAGCCCGCGCGGCGCCCCACCTCGACCAGTCGTTTCGAGTTCGACGAGTTCGGCGCGCCCACCACCAGCATTGCGTCGCAATGCGGCGCCATGGCCTTCACGGCCTCCTGCCGGTTGGTGGTTGCGTAGCAGATGTCTTCCTTGTGCGGCCCGACGATGTTGGGGAACCGCGCCTGCAAGGCCGCGACGATGTCGGCGGTGTCGTCCACCGAAAGCGTCGTCTGAGTCACGAAGGCCAGCTTGTCGGGGTCGCGCACGTCGACATGCGCCACGTCCTCGGGCGTTTCGACCAGCAGCACCTCGCCGGCGGGAAGCTGGCCCATTGTTCCGATCGTCTCGGGATGGCCGGCATGGCCGATCATGATCATCTGCAGCCCGTTCTCGTGGTGGCGGGCGGCCTCGATATGCACCTTGCTGACCAGCGGGCAGGTGGCGTCCACGTAGATCATCTCGCGGCGCGCGGCCTCGGCCGGAACGGCGCGGGGCACGCCGTGGGCCGAGAAGATAACCGGCCGGTCACCAGGGCATTCCTCGAGCTCCTCGACGAATATGGCGCCCTTGGCGCGCAGGTCGTCGACGACGTACTTGTTGTGCACGATCTCGTGGCGCACGTAGACGGGTGCGCCCCATTTCCCCAGCGCCATCTCGACGATCTTGATTGCGCGGTCGACGCCGGCGCAGAAGCCCCGCGGCGCGGCCAGGTACAATGTCAGCGGCTGTGCGGTCATCGGATCAGGGTCCTTCGGGTGGTCCGTTCCAGACGTAGGGAATGACGGCGGCGGCGTCCAGCGCGGTCACGTCGCAGCGGCGGTGGCCCAGGCGAGCACTGCATAGCGGCCGGTCTTGGCGATCGTGACCAGCACCACGAACAGCCAGATCGGAGTGCGCATCAGCCCGGCCACGACGGTGAACGCGTCGCCGAACGGCGCCCAGGACAGCAGCAGCGTCCAGACGCCCCAGCGCCCCCACCAGCGTTGCGCCCGGTCCAGGGCGCGGCTGTCGGCGGGAAACCAGCGGGTGCCGCGAAACCGCTCGGCGCCGAGCCCGAGCGCGTAGTTCAAGGCCGCGCCGAGGACGTTGCCCAGGCTCGCCACCGCGATCAGCCAGCCCACCGCGACCGTGCCGCGCAACTGCAGCCCGGCGAATACGATCTCGGACTGGAACGGCAGGATCGTCGCGGCGCCGAACGCCGCCGCGAACAACCCGGCCAGAGAGGCGGCGGCTTCGGGCAAGACGCCGTCAGCGGTCCTCGCCGGCCGTCTCCATCCGCGATTCGGCAGGCACGTCGCGCGGCGGGCGGCCGATGATCTCGCGCAACTCGTCGAGCTCGATGAAATTGTCGGCCTGGCGGCGCAGCTCGTCCGCGATCATCGGCGGCTGGCTGCGGATGGTCGAGACGACGGACACGCGCACGCCCTGGCGCTGCAGGCTTTCGACCAGCGGGCGGAAGTCGCCGTCACCCGAGAACAGCACGATGTGATCGAGGCGCGGCGCAAGCTCCATCGCGTCGACGG
>NZ_JBELMH010000003.1:0-39509 GCF_042096055.1 Citreimonas sp.
GCGGCTGGAACCAGAACCAGCGCTCGGTCGGAAAGTCGGCCTTCATGCGCACGTCAGCGATGAGAAAGCTGTCCTGGAACACCTTGCCGTCGAACCCCAGCCCCAGCGCCTTGCGCGTGGGCGACCCCGCGCCGTCGCAGGCCAGCACCCAGTCGGCGGTGATGGCGTAGGGCCCGTCAGGCGTGACGATCCGCAGGCGGGCGCCGTCGTCGCGCACGTCGAGCCCCTCGACTCGGTTCCTGCCGCGGATCTCGATCGGCGCGCCTTCGCCCTGGGCCTGCCGGATGCGCTCGACGAGAAATTTCTCGAAATACGGCTGCTGCAGGTTGATGAAGGCGGGCCGCCGGTGCTCTCCTTCGGGCAGCAGGTTGAAGTCGAAGACCTTGTCGTGCCCGTGAAAGACCTTGCCCAGGTTCCACACGACGCCCTTGTCGACCATCGGATCGCCGCAGCCCAGCCGGTCGCAGATCTCGAGCGTGCGCTTGGCGAAGCAGATCGCGCGGCTGCCCTCGCCCACGCCCTCGTGGTCGTCGAGCACCAGCGTCGCGATCCCCTGCAGGCCCAGGTCCAGCGCCGCCGCCATGCCGACGGGTCCACCGCCGATGATCACCACGGGATGATGCGCCTCGGCGGCGCCGTCCTGATCGGCGCTGCGTTCGTAGGGATAAAGCCTGTGCGCCAGCGAATAGCGGTCGTCGAGCATCTCGTGTCCTCCCGGCGGGCCACCTGCTACTTCTGCAGCGCGTCCCACATCTCCTTGTCGCGCGAGGCGGTCCAGACGCGCGGCGTGTCGATGCCCTGCGCCTCGTCGTAGGCCCGGGCGACATTGAACGGCAGGCAGTGTTCGTAGATCGCGTAGTCGCCGAACTTCGGGTCGCAGACCTCGCGCACATGGGCCATCGCGTCCTGCAGCGAGCCGCCCTTCACCGCCACGCGCCGCACCGCGTCGAAGGTCGAGGCGACGAAATCCGCGGTGTTGTCGAGCGCGGCGTTCACCATGTCGCGGCCCACCAGCGCGTCGCCCCGTCCGGGCGCGATCGCGTCGAGGTCGAAGGCGCGGATGCGGTCCAGCGTCTTCGGCCAGTCGGCGTAGTGGCCGTCGCCGCAGTAGCAGGCCGAGTGGTATTCCACGATGTCGCCGGTGAACATCACGTTGGCATCCGGCACGTGGATCACGATGTCGCCGGCGGTGTGCGCGCGGCCCAGCTTCATCAGATCGACGCGGCGATTGCCGAGATAGACGCTCATCCGGTCGCTGAAGGTGGTCGTCGGCCAGGTCAGGCCGGGGATGCTCTCGTGCCCCTGGAACAGGCGCGGGAAGCGGTCGAACTCGCTGTTCCAGTCCTCCTGCCCGCGCTCGGCGACCATGGCGCGGGCCACGTCGGACATGATGGTCTCGCGCGCGTCGTAGGCCGAGGCGCCGAGCACGCGCACCGCGTGGTAATGCGTCAGGACCAGGTGGCTGATCGGCTTGTCTGTGACCTCGCGCACCTTCTCGATGACCTTCTCGGCCAGGCGCGGCGTGGCCTGCGCCTCGACGATCATCACGCTGTCGTCGCCGATGATGACGCCCGAATTCGGATCGCCCTCGGCGGTGAAGGCCCAAAGCCCGTCGCCCACCTCGGTGAAGCTGATCTTCTTGTCCGCCATGTCGCCGGCAGAGGCGAATGCCTTGCTCATGTCCTGTCCTTTCAAATGTCCGGTGCGGGCCGGATCGTGCCCGTGCAGGCGCCGAAGCCTATGCGGAAGCCTGCGCCCTGCGCGTGCCCCTTCAACGTCAGCGTGTCGCCGTCCTCGATGAAGGTGCGGGGCTCGCCACCCACGGTGATCGGGTTCGCCCCGCCCCATGTCATCTCGAGCAGCGAGCCGCAATTCTCGGGGGTGGGCCCCGAGATCGTGCCCGACCCCAGCAGGTCGCCCGTGCGCATCGCGCAGCCCGAGGACGCGTGGTGCGCCAATTGCTGGGCCGACGAATAGTAGAGTTCGCGCATGTTTGTGGTGCTGATAGTCTGGCCATTCATCTCGACGCTCAACGCGACGTCGTAGAGGCCGGGCGAATCTTCGTGCAGGTAGGGCAGCAGCGGCACCTCGCGCGTGGGCGCGGGAGCCGCAAAAGGCGCCAGCGCCTCGGTGGTCACGATCCACGGGCTGATCGACGTGGCGAAGGCCTTGGCCTGGAACGGGCCCAGCGGCTGGTATTCCCACGCCTGGATGTCGCGCGCCGACCAGTCGTTGAGCAGCACGTAGCCGAAGATCATCTGTCGCGCCTGCGCCACCGTCACGGGCTGACCCATCTGCGACGGCGTGCCGACGATGGCGCCGATCTCCAGCTCGATATCCAGCCGCTTGCTCGGACCGAACTCGGGTGCCGCAGCGTCCCTCGCCTTGGTCTGGCCCAGCGGGCGGCGGATCTCGGTGCCCGACACGACCACGGTCGAAGCGCGGCCGTTGTAGCCGATCGGGATGTGCAGCCAGTTGGGCGGCAGCGCGTTCTCGGGGCCGCGGAACATCGTGCCGACATTGGTGGCGTGCTGCCGGCAGGCGTAGAAATCGGTGTACTCGGTCACCGCGAACGGCATGTGCGGGCGCGCATCGCTCATGGGCACCAGCAGCGGCTCGACCGCCGCCCGCTTTTCCGCCCCCTCGGCCAGAAGCTGGATCAGCCGCGCGCGGAAGTCTTGCCAGGCCTGCGGGCCGGCCGCCATCAGCGGGTTCCATCGCGCGTCGCGCAGCAGCCCGTCGGTGCCGGTCAGGCCGCGCTCCTCGGCGCTGGCGACGTCGAGGATGTGGTCGCCGATCGCCACACCGCAGCGTGGCGAGAGCGCCCCGGTGGAGAACACGCCATAGGGCAGGTTGTTCAGCGGAAAGTCGGTGCCCGGATCGTTGGCCCCGGCGACCCAGCTGCGCCGCAGGTCGCTCATTTCTTCCCCGGCGTGCCGTCGAACTTCTTTTCCAGCCCGTCCCAGCAATCGACGTAATCGTCCTGCAGCGGCGCCTCGCGCGCGGCGAACTCGGTCAGGTGCTGGGGAAAGCGCGTCTCGAACATGAACGACATGGTGTTCTCGAGCTTGTGGGGCTTGAGATCGGCGTTCGACGCGCCCTCGAACGCCTCGCGGTCGGGGCCATGGGGGAGCATGCAATTGTGCAGGCTCATGCCGCCGGGGACGAAGCCCTGGGGTTTCGCGTCGTACTGGCCGTGGATGTTGCCCATCAACTCGGACATGACGTTCTTGTGGTACCACGGCGGGCGGAACGTGTCCTCGGCCACCATCCAGCGGTCGCGGAACAGCACGAAGTCGATGTTGGCGGTGCCCTCCATGCCCGACGGAGCGGTGAGTACGGTGAAGATCGACGGGTCGGGGTGGTCGAACAGGATCGCGCCGACCGGGCAATAGGTGCGCAGGTCGTACTTGCACGGGGCGTAATTGCCGTGCCACGCCACGACGTCGAGCGGGCTGTGCCCGATCTCGCTGCGGTGGAACTGGCCGCACCACTTGACGGTGATCGTCGACGGTGTCTCGCGATCCTCGAAGGCGGCGACCGGCGTCTTGAAGTCGCGCCGGTTCGCCATGCAGTTCGCGCCGATGGGCCCGCGCCCGGGAAGGTCGAACTTCTGGCCGTAATTCTCGCACACGAAACCGCGGCACGGACCTTCCAGCACCTCGACCCGATAGACGAGGCCGCGCGGGATCAGCGCGATCTCCTGCGGCTCGACGTCGATCACGCCCAGCTCGGTCGCAAAGCGCAGCCGGCCTTCCTGCGGGACGACCAGAAGCTCTCCGTCGGCGGAATAGAAGTACTCGTCGACCATCGATTGCGTGACGAGATAGACATGGCTCGCCATGCCGGTCTGGGTGTTCACGTCGCCCGCGGTGGTCATCGTGCGCATGCCGGTCAGCCAGGTCAGCGCCGCGTCGGTCTGCGGCACCGGGTCCCAGCGGTACTGGCCCAGAGACGTCACGTCCTGGGGCATGTGCGGCGCGGATTTCCAGTACGGCAGGTCGATGCGCTGGTAGCGGCCCTGGTGCCGCACGCTGGGCCGGATGCGGTAGCACCACGTGCGCTCGTTCTGGTGGCTGGGCGCGGTGAACGCCGTGCCCGACAGCTGTTCGCCGTAGAGGCCGTAATTCACCTTCTGCGGGCTGTTCATCCCCTGCGGCAGCGCGCCGGGCAGCGCCTCGGTCTCGAAGTCGTTGCCGAAGCCGGGCATGTAGCGGTCGGATGCGGTCGGGGCGAGCGTGCCCTCGACCCGACCTTTCGCGTGCGCGTCCTGCGTCATCGGACCCTCTCCTTGCGGTTGGTTGAGGCGCAGGATAAAGTCTCGTTTGTAACCAACAAGGGGCGTCGGGAGGGTCAGCGATGGGCGAATTCAGCCTGGACAACTTCGTGCCCTACCTGCTCAACCAGGCGGCCGAGCAGACCAGCCTCGAGTTCTCGGCGGTCTACCGGGACCACTATGCCATGCTGCGGACAGAATGGCGCGTGCTGTTCCACCTGGGCCACTACGGCCCGATGACGGCGACCGAGATCGGGCGCCTTTCCCGCATGCACAAGACCAAGATCAGCCGGTCGGTCAAGGCTCTAAAGGAAAAGCGCTTCATCGCGACGTCGGAAGTGCCCGGAGATCGCCGCCGCGAGACGCTCAGCCTGCTGCCGGCCGGCCGCCGGGCGTTCGACGACCTCGTCGGCATCGCCGAGCGTCACAACGCCCGGCTTCTGTCGCAGTTTTCTCCGGGCGAACGGCTGATCCTGCTGGATTGCCTGCAGAGGCTTTCCGGAATCGACGCACGGTAAATCCGTTGCGTTTGTAACCGCCCGTTACCTGCGACGCCCGCCCCGTCCGGTCAGACCCAACCCTCGGCTTTGACCGGACGGGGCGGCCGCAGAAGTCACGCCGCGCGCGCCGGCCCGGACTTGCGTGCAGGGCCCGCCCCGTCCGCCGCGGCCGCTTTCCGAGCCTGCCCCGCATCGACCGAGAAGCGCGCGGCCAGCGCGGACAGGCGCAGCGCCTCGTTGTTCAGGCCGGAGGTTGCCTCGGTCGTCCGGTGAACCATTGCCGCGTTCTCCTGCGTGACGACGTCGAGGTCGGTCATCGCGGTGTTGACCTCCTTCAGGCTGGTGGCCTGGTCGACCGACGACTGGGTGATGCCCGCAACCATGGTCGAGACGTCGCCGAAGCGTTCCAGGATCGACATCAGTGCGTCACCCGCGTTGCCCACCAGATCGACGCCGTGTTCGACGCGCTGCGCGCTGTCGCTGATCAGCGCCTTGATCTGCATCGCCGAATCCGACGACCGCTGCGCAAGGCCCCGAACCTCGGATGCGACGACGGCGAAACCCAGCCCCGCCTCTCCCGCCCGCGCGGCCTCGACCCCGGCGTTGAGCGAAAGCAGGTTGGTCTGGAACGCGATGTCGTCGATCACGCTGACGATGCTCGAGATCTTGTCCGAGCTGGTCTTGATCGCCTGCATCGCGTCGATCGCCTCGCGCACGACGCTGCGGCTCTGCTCGGCCTCGGTCTTAGCGGCCTCGAGCGTGGTTTCCACGTCGCGAGCATGGCCGGCGGCGGCGTTGACGTTCGACGTGACCTCATCCAGCGCCGCGACCGATTCCTCGAGCGTGGCGGCCTGGCTTTCGGTGCGGCGCGACAGGTCGTCCGACGCGGCGCTGAGCTCGCCCGTGCCGGACAGGATCACCGACGACGATTCGGACAGTTCGCGCAGCATGTCGCGCAGGTTGTCCTGGGCGTTGTTGAAGTCGGTCCGCAGCTTGTCGTAGCCCTCGGCCATGTCCTCGTCGATGCGGCGGGTCAGGTCCCCGCGCGACAGGCGTTCCAGCCCGTTGCCGATCAGCGTCACCGCGGCCATCTGTTCGGCCATGCGCGCCTCGCGCTCGGCTTCCTGGCGGGCCTCCATCGCGTCCTTCTCGATCAGGCCGTCGCGGAACACCGCCAGGGCGCGCGCGATGCGGTTGATCTCGAGGCTGGCGCGGTCGAAGCCGGTCACCTCGGAGAGGTCGCCGCTGGCCAGCCGCTCGGTCGTCTCGCTGATGCGGCGCAGCGGGCGTTGCACCAGCAGCCGGGTGAGCAGCAGCGCCATCAGCACGCCGGCCCCCTGCACGATCAGCAGCATGTCGACCCGCTCGCGCGCGCCGGCGATCTCGGCCTGGATGTCGGTGGCCATCGCCGCGATCTCGCCGCGGCTGGCATCACCGAGTTCGGCCGCGCGCTCGCTGATGAGCAGCACCGCCGCCGACGTCGCCTGAACCGCCTCGGCCGCGGCGATGGTCGCCTCGAGTGCCGCGATCTTAAAGGCCGGCAGGCCCGCCCGTGGATCGGCGAGGCGGGCAAGCTCGGCCAGCGGCGCATCGAGCGCGCCGTCGGCGAAACCGGCATGCGCCGCCAGCGCCTGCGCATTGCGCTGCAGGTCGGGCGCGACCAGCCGCACGTCGTCGGGATGCTGCGCGGCCACCACGTCGAGCGCGGATTCCTGGAAGCGGACGACGGCGCCGCTGATCTCGAACAGCGTGTTGATGAAGGACACTTCGTCGTCGAGCAGGCCCTGGATCGCGGCGCGGTTCTCGGCGCTGGCCTCCTCGGCGGCGATCATCAGGCCGAAGATCATGTCGTCGATGGCACTGGCCAGCAGCACGTCCGCGTCCCGCCGCAGGGCGAGGATGCGGCTGGTCGCCGCGCCCGTGCGCCCCACCCGCGCCTGCCGGATCTCGGCGAAGGCGCCGGCGGCCTCGCGGATCGGCTGGGCCGAGCCGGCGCCGTAATCGTTGGCCTCCAGCGCGGCGACGAGTTCGGCCAGTCGCGCGTCGGCCGCCAGCGCGAGATCGTCGAGAATCGAGCGCGTCGAATCGTCGGTGCTGAGCTGCGCCGACAGGATCGCGCCCGACAGCAGGTTGATCTCGGCGCGCGCGCCGAGCAGCAATTGCAGCGCGCCGAATTGCTGCTCGACCAGGTCCGACAGCGTCGCGTCGACGGCCCCGATCGTCGTCTCGCCGCCCATGGCGAGGTCGAAATACGCGGTGTCGGCCATCTCGACCATCTGCTCGGACAGGTTCGATGCGGCGGCGCGCAGCGCGTCGAGCCCCTCGGCCACTCGGGCCTCGTTCTCGAATTGCAGCGCGCGGGCGGAAACCAGTGCGCCCAGCCGTTCGCCCGCCTCGGTCGCGTCGCCCTGCAGGTCGGCGCGCAATTCGTCCGACAGGCCGGCGACAGCGGTGTCCAGATGCGCGGCCGCGTCGCGGGCCGCCTGCGCGCGGTCGTCCAGCACAGCCGCGTCTCGTGCGGTGATGGCGCCGATCATCGCGTTCTTGGCGCTGTCGGTCGCCGCGACCAGCGCGCCGCTCTGCTCGAGCGCCGGAAGCTCGGCGCGGGTGAGGTGCGCCATGTCCTGCGACACGCGCCCGAAGACCATCGCCGCGACGACGCCCAGCAGCGCCGAGACGCCGCCCAGCGCCAGCAGGATCAGCGTCAGGCGCGCGCCGATGCTCGAGAACCAGCCACGGCGCGACCGACGGGACTTGAGGATTTTCGCACTCATGAAGGGACCTGCATTCGTGAAGAAGGACCGGCCGGGCCGGAGGACAGGGCCGCCCGGCACCGGGCGGCCCGCGTTTCGGTCGTGCGTTACTCGACGGGCTCGAACGTGCCGTCGGCGGTGATGCGTGTCAGGAAGACCGATTCCATGCCCTGGTTGTCGCCGGGGCCGAAGGCCATCGACACGCCGCCCAGATCGAGCGAACCTAGCGTGGTCATCGTCTGTACGAAGTTTTCGCGCGTGACGTCCTTGCCG
The DNA here is from genome assembly GCF_042096055.1 of Citreimonas sp. Taxonomy (NCBI): domain Bacteria; kingdom Pseudomonadati; phylum Pseudomonadota; class Alphaproteobacteria; order Rhodobacterales; family Roseobacteraceae; genus Citreimonas; species Citreimonas sp. The sequence continues at coordinate 7,803 of NZ_JBELMH010000003.1, forward strand.
GCCTTCTCGAGCGCCATGATGGCCAGCCGCCCGGTCAGGTAGCCTTCGAGCGAGACGAAGCCGGGTTCGGCCGCGGGGTCCACCGCCTTCAGCGCGGCGTGGTAGGCGGCGACGGCCGGGATCGAGGTGTCCCACGGGAACGGCACGACCTGGCTGACGATCACGCCCTCGCCGTCGGCACCCAGCTCGCCGGCCAGCGCCTCGGAGCCCACGAACGAGATGTTGACGAAGGTCGGGTCGAACTTGAGCGAGCGCGACAGGCGGATGAACTCGGCCACCGGCTTGTAGGCGCCGACCATGACGACGGCGTCGGGCTCGGCCTTGCGGATGCCGAGCAGCGCCTTCTTCACCGCGACGGTGTTGCGGGTGTAGGTGCCCTCTGCGGCCAGCGTCATGCCGCGCTTCTCGAGCGCCGCTTTAACGCCATCCAGACCCACGCGGCCAAAGCCGTCGTCCTGGTAGAGGATCGCGATCGTGTCCATGCCCTCGCGGTCGACGAGGTATTCGATCCACGCCTCGGTCTCGGCGAAGTAGTCGGCACGCACGTTCAGCACGTTCGACAGCTGCGGGTCACGCAGGAAGCCGGCGCCGGTGAACGGGCCGATGAAGGGCATGCCCGCCTCGGTCGCGGCCGGCTGGGTGGCGGCGCTGGTGGGGGTGCCCACGGCGCCGATCAGGCCCAGGTGACCGTCGCCGCCGATGACGGTCTTGACGTGCGCGACCGACCGGTCGGGCTCGTAGCCGTCGTCGAAGCTGTCCAGCACGATCTGGCGGCCATGCACGCCGCCGGCGGCGTTGGCCTCCTCGAACGCAGCGAGCAGGCCGAGGCGCATGCCCTGGCCCAGCGCGGCGGCCGGACCGTCGAGTGCGGCGACCTGCGCGAAATGGACCTGCGCGCTTTCGATGCCCTGAACGGCGCCGGCGAGATGCGGCAGGGCGGCGAGCACCGCCGCGGCCGCGATGGATTTCCTGAATGGCATGGGGGACCCTTCCCTAGTTGTGCGAAGGCGATCGTCAAGCTTCGGGTTTAACAAAACGCGAGTGCGGCCCCGCGTCGGCCCGCCGATCTGCTTAAAATGCGCGACGATCGCCGCGTGCGGCGTTGTGCGGCAGGCGTGCGACCCTACCCGGCGCGGCGCCGCCGGCTGTCACCAATCCTTCGCAAATCCGACACGAAACCGAATCCGGACCATCAAGAAACTGACGTGTGGCGCCCGTAGACCGCCCCCAAGCCAAGGGGGTGGCAGGAATGCTTCAGATAACCGACCTGACGAGGCGCTTCGGCGACAAGCGCGCCGTCGACAAGGTCTCGTTCCACATCGAGCGGCCGGCGATGGTCGGCATCATCGGACGTTCGGGCGCGGGCAAGTCGACGCTGCTGCGCATGCTGAACCGGCTGACCGACGCCAGCGAAGGCCGGATCGTCTTCGACGGACAGGACGTGACCGATCTGCGCGGCCGCGAGAAACGTGCCTGGCAGTCGCGCTGCGCGATGATCTTCCAGCAGTTCAACCTGGTCCCGCGCATGGACGTGGTGTCGAACGTGCTGCACGGCACGTTGAACCGCCGCTCGACCCTGGCGACGATGTTCAACCTCTACCCCCAATCCGACATCCACCTCGCGATCGAGATCCTCGACCGGCTGGGCATCGCCGAACAGGCGCCCAAGCGCGCCGAGGCGCTGTCGGGCGGCCAGCAGCAGCGCGTCGCCATCGCGCGCGCCCTGATGCAGGACCCGGCGGTGATCCTGGCGGACGAGCCGATCGCCAGCCTCGACCCGATGAACGCGCGCATCGTCATGGACGCCCTGCGCCGCATCCACGAGGAAGACGGCCGCATGGTGGTGTGCAACCTGCACACGCTCGACACCGCGCGCAGCTACTGCGACCGCATCATAGGCATGCGCGACGGACGCGTGGTCTTCGACGGCACGCCCGAGCAGCTGACCACCGGTGTCGCACGCGACATCTACGGCGCCGGCGCGGACTTCTCCGAGGCCGCCACCTCGACCGACATCCAGACACTGGACAGACCGCAGCGCGAACGGGGCAAGGCCCGCGCGCTGGTCTGAACCAGTCGAAACCCCGCGACGCGCGGGCCCGTCCCGCCCTCGTCGCGGGACCTACCCGGGTGCCCGCGCCGCGGGACCCTCAAACGGAGAGACGTGATGAAAAAGACCCTCGCATTCGCCCTTGCGACCACCGCGCTGGCCAGCATGGCGCAGGCCCAGGAAATCGACGAGTTCCGCATCGGCATCCTCGGCGGCGAGAACGCCCAGGACCGCCTGAACAGCTATGCCTGCCTGCAGGAATACACCGAAGAGGCGCTGGGCGTGCCGGTCAAGCTGTTCGCGCCCGCCGACTACAACGGCGTTATTCAGGGCCTGCTGGGCGGCACCATCGACATGGCCTGGCTGGGCGCCTCGGCCTATGCCGCCACGTACCTGCAGGACCCCGAAGTGGTCGAGCCGGTGCTGGTCAAGGTCAACCTCGACGGCTCGATCGGCTACCACTCGATCGGCTTCGCCCGCAAGGACAGCGGCGTCGCGTCGCTGGAAGGCATGGAAGGCAAGGTCTTCGGCTTCGGCGACCCGAACTCGACCTCAGGCTACCTCATCCCGTCGATCGAGATCCCCCAGCAGGGCGAGAAGATCACCATGGAGCCGGGCGAGTACTTCGGCGACGTCGTCTTCACCGGCGGTCACGAGCAGACCATCGTCGCGGTGTTCAACGGCGACATCGACGGCGGCGTGACCTGGGCCGACGGCCAGGGCAACTGGGAAGACGGCTACAACTCGGGCGCGCTGCGCAAGGCGGTCGATGCCGGCCTCGTCGACATGAACGAGCTGGTCGAGATCTGGAAGTCCAAGGTCATCCCCGAGGGCCCGGTCGTGCTGCGCACCGCCCTGCCCGAGGACGTCCGGACCACCATGACCGAGCTGGTCGACGGCCTGCACGAGCGTGACGCCGACTGCGCCTACAATGTCGCCGCCGGCGACACGCTGGGCTTCCAGCCGGTCGACCACGACACCTACCAGTCGATCATCGAGGCGCGCCGCGCCGTGATCGGCGAATAAGCGACCCTGCCCCGAACCGGCGGACCTTCGCGGTCCGCCGGTCTTCTCTTTTCCGAAGGCTTCTCATGACCGACGCCACCCATCCCGGCGCGCCCAGCGTCCAGACGATCCAGTCCGGCTACATGGAGCAGGTGCGCCGCCGCAGGCTCTATGGCGGGCTGACGCTGCTGATCTTCGTGCTGCTGATGGCCTCGGGCTTCATGGTCGCGGACGAGCGCAACGCGGGCGGGTTCTGGGAAGGGCTGCACCAGGTCGGCGACTATCCCGCCGACGTGCTGTCCGAGGCGTGGGAAAAGCGCGCGCAACTGCCCTCGCTGATGGTGCGCTTCTTTCCCGCGCTGATCGAGACGGTCAACATCGCCGCCGTGTCCACCCTCATCGGCGCCGCGCTCGGCATCCTGCTGTCGCTGCTGGCCACGCGCGGCCTCGCGCCCGCGCCGCGGCTGATCCCGGTGTTCCGCCGGCTGATGGACGTGATGCGCGCCATCCCCGAGATCGTCATCGCGCTGGTGCTGATCTTCGTGCTGGGCGGCGGCCCGGTGCCGGCGATGATCGCCATCGCCATCCACACCGCCGGCGCGCTGGGCAAGCTCTTCTCCGAGGTCGCCGAGAACGCCAGCCTCGGTTCCGTGCAGGGCCTGGCGTCGACCGGGGCGAACTGGTGGCAGCAGATGCTGCTGGGCGTCATGCCCCAGGTGGCGCCGAACTACCTGTCCTACGGGCTGCTGCGGTTCGAGATCAACATCCGCGCCTCGGCCATCCTGGGCTTCGTCGGCGCGGGGGGCCTCGGCTACGAGCTGCGCAACTCGATGGCCTGGGGGCCGGGCCGCTTTGACGAGGCGGCGGCGATCTTCATCCTGCTCTTCGGCACGATCGTGCTCTTCGACCAGATCTCCTCGCGCTACCGCAACCGCCTGACACACGGGGCCTGACGCCATGACCGACGCGACGCTCGACCTTGCCAAGACCGGCGCCGACCGGCTGCTGGCCCGCAAGCGCCTGACCGCCTTCGCCGTGCCGGCGGTGATCCTGGCGTACCTCACCTACGTCTTCTTCGCCTTCGACGTGCCGGGCCTCGCGCAGCGCGCACAGCTCGAGAACGCGGTCACGCTGGCCTCGGACAGCTGGTCGCACAAGGTCCACGTCACGCGCGATCACGGCGACGGCGCGATCGAGTACGCCGTCGAGGGCGAGCGCAAGGGCGCCTATCCCGAAGGCACCCGCCCCGATTGGGTCCGCGTCGAGGGCGACGAGACGATCGTCGAGCTGTCCGAGGGCCACGTGGTGCGCCTGCTGCCCGGCAACCGGATGATCTACGACGTGCCCGGCTACGGCGTAATCGACGCGCGCCGCGAGGGCAACGCCATCGTCACCAACCTGTCCGAGCCCCTGCCCGACTGGATCAGCGCCAGCCGCACCCGCGTCGCCCTGGACACCGAGGGCGGCCGCGTGGCGATCACCCGTTCCAAGACCGAGATCTTCCGCTACTTCGGCGGGTGGGAGCTGTTCTGGTTCACCTTCGAAAGCCCCTATTACGGCGTGCCCGTCACGCAGATCCTGTTCGGCGACCGGCTCGACCCGGCGCGCGCCAACATCGTCGGCGCGGTGCAGGATTTCTGGTCGAACCCGATGTGGCGCCACGGCGATGTGGTCTGGGCCATCGGCGAGACGATCCTGATGGCCTTCCTCGGCACCTTCGGCGCGGCGATCATCGCGCTGCCGCTGGCTTTCGCGGCGGCCAAGGGCTTTGCCCCGCTGAAGACGGTGCGCTTCGGCGTGCGGCGCGTCTTCGACTTCGTGCGCGGCGTCGACGCGCTGATCTGGACGGTCGTTCTGGCCCGCGCCTTCGGCCCCGGCCCGATGACCGGCGCGCTGGCGATCCTGGTCACCGACACCGGCACCTTCGGCAAGATCTTCTCGGAGGCGCTGGAGAACGTCGACCAGAAGCAGATCGAGGGCGTCGCCTCGACCGGGGCGAAGCCGCTGCAGCGCCACCGCTTCGGCGTGATCCCGCAGGTGGTGCCGGTGCTGCTGAGCCAGATCCTCTACTTCCTCGAATCCAACACCCGCAGCGCCACGATCATCGGCGCGATCACCGGCGGCGGCATCGGCTTGATGCTGACGCAGGCGATCCAGACCCAGAAGGACTGGGAAGAGGTCGCCTATTACATCGTCCTGATCGTGCTGATGGTGATGGTCATGGACTGGCTGTCGGGCAAGCTGCGCGGCCGCCTGATCGGCCGCCCCGAGGGACATTGATGCCGCGCTGATCCAGTTTCACGTCCTGTCCGCGAAGGCCCTTTTCGGCCGGACCTTTCAGCCGTCGCCCAGCGTCAGCGTCACCCGGTCGCCCGCGAACCACGTCCGCCCGTAGGCCACCGGCACGCCGTCCGCGTCCACGTCGAGGCCCGTCGAGCGCAGCAGCGGCGCGCCCTCGCGCGACTGCAGGTGCAACGCCTGCACCGCACTGGCCGACACCGCCGTCACGCGGGTCGAGGCGCGGCTGTAATCGACGATGCCGCACCGCGCCAGCGCGTCGGACACGCCCTCGGTTTCGGCCAGCGCCTCGGCGATGCCCGGCAGGCGGTCGACGGGAAAGACCGTCTCGGCCACGGCGACGGGTTGCCCGTCGGCCAGCGACAGCCCGTGCATGGCACAGATGAGCGCGCCCGGCTCGATCGCCAGCGCCGACGCCTCGCCCTCCGTGGCGGCCCGCGTCTCGATCTGCAGGACGCGCTTTTCCGGCCGCTGGCCCGCGCGCAACAGGTTCTCGCGAAAGCGCACGCGGCGACCGATGGGATAATCCGTCGGCCGGGCCGCCACGAACGCGCCTGACCCGCGCCGAGTCCGCACCAGCCCGTCCGAGACCAGCGCAGACAGCGCATGGCGCACGGTGTGCCGGTTCACACCGAAGCGCTCGGCCAGTTGCGCCTCGGTCGCCAGCCGGTCGCCTGGCCCATAGCGGCCCTCGGCGATGTCGTCGCGCAAGGTCGCCGCGATCGCCTGCCAAAGCGGGGTCTTCGAGGCCTCGGTCGATGCTGTCATCGGTCGTCGTCACCCAAATTTCACAAAACGGCGCTGGCGCGCGGGCCGCCCGCCTGCCATAATGTGTATAGTTGTATAGGATATGGCCAAGTTGTCGAGATGAAAGATACCGCGGACAAGGATCACTCCGGGAACGACCCGGACAACGACCGCAAGGCGCGCATGGGGCTACTGGCACGAGCGGCGGCGGGCCGCGTTCCGGCGCTGCTCGACGCGGCCCTTGGGCCCGATGGGCGCCCGGCCTTCGAGTGGCTGCGCGCGCCCGAGATCGGCAGCGTCATGGTGCGCGGCCGCGCCGGGGGCACCGGCGCGCCGTTCAACCTGGGCGAGATGACCGTGACCCGCTGCGCGCTGACGCTGGCGGGTGGCGCGATCGGGCACGCCTGCATCCAGGGCCGCCGCAAGGACGACGCGACCGCCGCCGCGCTGGTCGACGCGCTGATGCAGACCGACGCGGCGGGCACGCTGCGCGCCACCGTGCTGGACCCGCTGCGCGCCGAAGCCGCCGCCCGCCGCACCGGGCGCGCCGAAAAGGCCGCCGCCACGAAAGTCGATTTCTTCACGCTGGTCAGGGGAGAGGATTGATGGACGCCGCAACGCTTCAGGGCGGGTTCGCCACGCCGCCGGTCGATGCCGCGCACGCCTTCCGCGCGGTGATGGAGGCGATGGCTCGCCCCGGCACGATCCACCCTGTCGCGGGGGCGAAACCGCCCGCGCCGCTGTCTGCCGCCGCCGGCGCCGTCCTGCTGACGCTGTGCGACGGCGACACGCCGGTCCACTTGGCGGGCGCGGTCGATTGCGACGCGGTGCGCGCCTGGATCGCCTTCCACACCGGCGCGCCGCTGTCCGGCCCGGCCGAGTGCGCCTTCGCCGTGGGCGACTGGGCGTCGCTCCAGCCGCTCGACCGGTTCCCGCCGGGCACGCCCGAATACCCCGACCGCTCGGCCACGCTGATCGTCGAGCGCGGGACGCTCGAGGCCGAAGGCGCACGGCTCACCGGACCCGGCATCCGCGACGCCGCCGCGCTGTCGCTGCCCGAGACGACCGCCTTCCGCGCCAACGCGGCGCGCTTTCCGCTGGGATTGGACTTCGTGCTGACCTGCGGCGACCGGCTGGCCGCCCTGCCCCGAACCACCCGAGTGACCGAACCGGAGGCGACCTGATGTACGTGGCAGTGAAAGGCGGCGAACGCGCCATCGCCGCGGCGCATGACTGGCTGGCCGAGGAACGCCGCGGCGACGTGGCGGTCCCGGAACTGAGCATCGCGCAGATCCGCGAGCAGATGAGCCTGGCCGTGAACCGCGTCATGGCCGAGGGCTCGCTCTACGATCCCGACCTCGCGGCGCTGGCGATCAAGCAGGCGCGCGGAGACCTGATCGAGGCAATCTTCCTGATCCGCGCCTACCGCACGACCCTGCCGCGCTTCGGCGCCAGCGCCCCGGTCGACACCGGCTCGATGGCCTGCGACAGGCGGATCAGCGCGACGTTCAAGGACCTGCCCGGCGGGCAGGTGCTGGGGCCGACCTTCGATTACACGCACCGCCTGCTCGACTTCAAACTGGCCGCCGAAGGCGAGGCCCCCGAGGCGCCCCGCCGCGACGCCGACACGGCGCCGGTGCCGCGCGTGTCCGATTTCCTCAACCGCGAGGGGCTGATCGAGACCGCCGAGGCGGACGACACGCCACCGCCCGACCTGACGCGCGAGCCGCTGGAACTGCCCGCCGACCGAGCGCTGCGGCTGCAGGCGCTGTCGCGCGCCGACGAGGGCTTCACCCTGGGCCTCGCCTACTCGACCCAGCGCGGCTACGCCCGCAACCACGCCTTCGTGGGCGAGCTGCGCATCGGCACCGTGCCGGTCGAGATGGAGATCCCCGAGCTGGGCTTCGCCGTCGAGATCGGCGAGATCACCCTGACCGAGTGCGAGACCGTGAACCAGTTCACCGGCTCGAAGACCGAACCGCCGCAATTCACCCGCGGCTACGGCCTCGTCTTCGGACAGACCGAGCGCAAGGCAATCAGCATGGCGCTGGTCGACCGCGCGCTGCGCTGGGAGGAGCTGGGCGAGGATTACGTGGGCGCGCCCGCGCAGGACGCCGAGTTCGTGCTCTACCACGCCGACAACATCCAGGCGACCGGGTTCCTCGAGCACATCAAGCTGCCGCATTACGTCGACTTCCAGTCCGAACTGGAGCTGGTGCGCAAGCTGCGGCGCAACGTGGAATCCAGCCAGCAGCAGGAGGCCGCGGAATGACCGCCGACGCCTACAACTTCGCCTATCTCGACGAGCAGACCAAGAAGATGATCCGCCGCGCGATCCTCAAGGGGCTGGCGATTCCGGGCTACCAGGTGCCCTTCGCCAGCCGCGAGATGCCCATGCCCTACGGCTGGGGCACCGGCGGCGTGCAGGTCAGCGCCGCGGTGCTGACGCCCGAGGACACGCTCAAGGTCATCGACCAGGGCGCCGACGACACCACCAACGCCGTGTCGATCCGCGGCTTCTTCGAGCGCACGGCCGGCGTGGCGACGACCACCCGCACCGCCGACGCGACGGTGATCCAGACGCGCCACCGCATCCCCGAGGCTGCGCTGACCGAAGGTCAGGTTCTGGTCTACCAGGTGCCGATCCCCGAGCCGCTGCGCTTTCTGGAACCGCGCGAGACCGAGACGCGCAAGATGCACGCGCTCGAGGAATACGGCCTGATGCACGTCAAGCTCTACGAGGACATCGCGCGCCACGGTCACATCGCCACCGCCTACGCCTACCCGGTGAAGGTCGAGGGGCGCTACGTGATGGACCCGTCGCCGATCCCCAAGTTCGACAACCCCAAGCTGTCCGACTGCCCGGCGATCCAGCTCTTCGGCGCGGGCCGCGAGCAGCGCATCTACGCGCTGCCGCCTTATACCCGCGTCGCCAGCCTCGACTTCGCGGACCACCCGTTCGAGGCCAGCAAGGCCGACCATCCCTGCGGGCTGTGCGGCTCGACCGACAGCTACCTCGACGAGGTGATCACCGACGACGCGGGCGGGCGGATGTTCGTCTGCTCGGACACCGACCATTGCGACACCCGGCAGGCCGCCGGCCATCGCGGAAAGGACGCGGCGTGATGAAGGATTCAAGCTTCGACCGGACCGACACCGCCCTGCTGTCGGTGCGCGGCATCACCAAGCGCTACGGCGCGCATATCGGCTGCGCCGACGTGTCGTTCGACCTCTTTCCCGGCGAGGTCATGGGCATCGTGGGCGAAAGCGGCTCGGGCAAGACGACGCTGCTGAACTGCGTCGCGGGGCACATGGCGCCCGACGACGGCGCGGTGATCTTCGACACCCGCAACGGCGGCCCGCGCGACACCGTCGCCATGTCGGAACCCGAGCGCCGGATGCTGGGCCGCACCGACTGGGCCTTCGTGCACCAGCACGCCCGCGACGGGCTGCGCATGGGCGTCAGCGCCGGCGGCAACGTGGGCGAGCGGCTGATGGCCGTGGGCGCGCGGCATTACGGCGACATCCGCGACAAGGCCACCGACTGGCTGACCCGGGTCGAGATCGATGCCGGCCGCATCGACGACCGCCCCGCGACCTTCTCGGGCGGGATGCAGCAGCGGCTGCAGATCGCGCGAAACCTTGTCACGGGGCCGCGGTTGGTGTTCATGGACGAACCCACCGGAGGGCTGGACGTCAGCGTTCAGGCGCGGCTGCTCGACCTGCTGCGCGGCCTCGTGCGCGACATGGGGCTGTCGGCGGTCATCGTGACCCACGACCTGGCGGTGGTCCGCCTGCTGGCCGACCGCCTGATGGTCATGAAGGACGGCCGCGTGGTCGAATCCGGGCTGACCGACCAGGTGCTGGACGACCCGCAGCACGGCTACACGCAGCTGCTGGTCTCGTCGGTGCTGCAGGCATGAGCCGCGCGGCGGCCCTCCGGGCGACGCAAGACGACGGAGACCCGAGAATGATCTGCAGCTACCGGCCCCGCGGCGAAGCCCTGACCTGCCAGGACACGTTGGAGAGCGACGCGCCCTGGATCGACCTCGTGCAGCCCGATGCCGAGGAACGCGCCACGGTGTCGAAGCTCGTGGGGTTCGACCTGCCCAGCCTCGCCGACCAGGAGGAGATCGAGCATTCCTCGCGCCTCTACCTCGAACGCGGGATCCCGGTGATGACGGCGCTGCTGACCGTGCGCACCGACACCGGCACGGTCGAGACCGCGCCGGTGACGTTCATCCCGACGCCCGACCGGCTGGTCACGATCCGCCACCAGCCCCACGGCGCGTTCCGCGCGTTCCATGACCATCCCGACCGCTCGTCGCTGGGTGTGGACTCGGCCACGCGCATCCTGGTGGGGCTGATCGAGGCGGTGGTCGACCGCCTCGCGGACTTCACCGAGCAGGTCGGCCGCGAGATCGACCTGATGACGCGCGCCGCCTTCCAGATCGGCGAGGGCCGCACCGACGACCACGAGGCGGCTTTGCGCGACATCGGCCGGCAGGACACGGTGGTGATGCAGATCCGCGAAAGCCTGACCTCGCTCGATCGGCTGCTGGGCTTCCTGCAGCCGTCGCTGGGCAAGAGCGGCGACGGCGACGAGGCCCGCCGCGCGATCAAGAGCGCGCAGCGCGACGTGCGCACCATTTCCGAGCAGGCGAATTTCCTGACCTCGAAGACGGCGCTGCTGCTCGACGCGACGCTGGGCATGATCTCGATCGAGCAGAACGACATCGGCAAGACCTTCTCGATCGTGGCGACGGTCTTCCTGCCTCCGACGCTGATCGCGTCGATCTTCGGCATGAACTTCACGGTCATGCCGATCCTCGAATGGCGCTGGGGCTACTACGCCTGCCTCGCGCTGATGGTGGCGACGGCGGTGGCGCCGCTGTTGTGGTTCAAGCGAAAGGGATGGCTGTGACGGCAGTGACGATCGAATTGCGGGACGTGGGCAAGACCTTCACCCTGCACAACCAGGGCGGCGCCGTGATCCGCGTGATGGACGGCGCGCACCTGTCCGTGGCGCCCGGCGAATGTGTGGCGCTGACCGGCAGTTCCGGCGCGGGCAAGTCGACGCTGATGCGGATGATCTACGGCAATTACCGCGCCGCCCGGGGCTCGATCCTGGTGGGCGGGGTCGACGTGGCCACCGCGCAGCCCCGCGACATCATCCGGCTGCGGCGCGAGGTGCTGGGCTATGTCAGCCAGTTCCTGCGCGTGGTGCCCCGCGTGCCGACGCTGGACGTGGTGGCCGAGCCGCTGCGCGCCGTAGGCATGGACGAAGGCGGTGCGCGCGACCGCGCGGCGGCGCTGCTCGAACGACTCAACATCCCGCGCACCCTGTGGGACCTGTCGCCGACCACGTTCTCGGGCGGCGAACAGCAGCGGGTGAACATCGCGCGCGGCTTCGCGCATCCCTTCCCCGCGCTGCTGCTGGACGAGCCGACCGCCAGCCTCGACGCCGCCAACCGCGAGATCGTGCTGGGCCTGATCGAGGACGCCAAGGCGCGCGGCGCGGCCATCGTCGGCATCTTCCACGACGAGGCCGCGCGCACCCGCGTCTGCGACCGCGAGGTGGACGTGTCGGCCTTCGCACCGGACCGCGCGGCATGAGCGGACGGCTGATCGCCGTCGTCGGCCCCTCGGGCGTGGGCAAGGACAGCGTGATCGCGGGCCTCGTCGCGGCCCGGCCCGATTGGCAGGTGGTGCGCCGCGCGATCACCCGGCCCGCCGACGACGGCGCCGAGACGCATCGCCCGATGACCGATGCGCAGTTCGACGCGGCGGCCGAACGCGGCGCCTTCTGCCTGTGGTGGCCGGCGCACGGGCTGCGCTACGGCATCCCGGCCGAGACATTGGACGCGGTGAGGGCGGGCAAGACGCGCATCGCCAACCTGTCGCGCGCCGTGCTGCCCGAGGCCGCGCGCGCCTTTCCGGCGATGGTGGTGCTGCACGTCACCGCGTCCGCCCCGGTGCTGGCGCGCCGCCTCGCCGCCCGCGGGCGCGAGACCGAGGCCCAGATCGCCCGCCGCCTAGACCGCGCGGACCATCCGCTGCCCGACCTGCCGGCGTCGGTGCAGGTGGTCGAATTGCGCAACGACGGCGCGCTGGATGACAGCGTCGCGCGCGCGCTGGCCCTGCTTCAGCCGGAAAGCGCGTAGCGATGCAGCAGCTCGAACCGGCCGTCCTCGCGCTCGCCGCACAGGCAGATGCTGTCCAGCACGAAGGGCTGCGGCAGCGGCGGCAGGGCCTCGGCCACCATCGCCTCGACCCGGTCGAGATCCTCGCGCGCGATCTTGCCGGTCAGCGTCATGTGAAAACGGAACCGGTCCAGCACGTAAGGATAGCCCCAGTCGCGCAGCAGATCCTCGGCCCGCGCGTCCAGACCGGCAGCCCGGCGGCGCTCCAGCTCGGCCTCGGACGCCGGCGCGCGGAATTGGTCGAGATCCTGCACGCAGGCCGCGGCCACCCGCGCGATGTCGGAATTGTCGCCGTCGGGCGTCAGCGCAAGGAACCGGCCCAGCCGCGACAGCACCAGCCCGTCGGCCCAGGCGGGCGCGGTGCGCGCGGCCAGCGCGTCCACCGCGTCGTGCAGCACCTCGACGGATTCGCCTTCCGCCAGCCGGAAGGGCGGCTTCAGCGTGGCGTGGAATCCGTACTTGCGCGGCGTGTCGGTCAGGGTATCGAGGCCGGGAAGATCGAATTGAGGCACATCGCGCCCCGCCTGGGCGTCCCAGCCCAGCCAGGTGGCGCCGAAGCTTGCCAGCGGCCCCTCGGGCGGCATGAAATAGACAGCATGACGGGAATGAAGTGACATGAACTCTCCGATCCTTTCCGGCGGCCTCGCACGGTCGAATGACAGCATGATGACAGGCAGCGTCTGTCTGGCGAACGCGCGGCTGATCCTGCCCGATACCGAGACGATGGGCCAGATCACCGTCGAGGACGGGATCATCACCGCGATCACCGACGAGACCGGCGTGCCCGCAGGCGCCATCGACTGCCACGGCGATCACGTGATCCCCGGCCTCGTCGAGCTGCACACCGACAACCTCGAGCGCCACATCGAGCCGCGCCCCGAGGTCGACTGGCCGCACCACGCGGCCCTTCTGGCGCATGACGGAGAGCTGGCCTCGACCGGCATCACCACCGTGTTCGACGCGATGCGCGTGGGGTCGATCCACAGCGGCAAGGGCAAGTCCGAGAAATACGCCCGCCGCCTCGCCACCGAGCTGATGGACCTGCGCGCCGCCGGCACGCTGCGGATCAGCCATTTCCTGCACCTGCGTGCCGAGATCTGTTCCGAGACGCTGCTGGAGGAACTGGCCGAGTTCTCGCCCGAAGACCGCGTCGGCATCGTCAGCCTGATGGACCACACCCCCGGCCAGCGCCAGTTCCGCGACGTGTCCAAGCTGAAGGTCTACGCCGCCAAGAAGCAGAACATGACCGACGCCGAGTTCGACGACCACGTCGCCCACCTGACCGGCCTGCAGGAGCGCTACGGCGAGAGGCATGAGACCGGCGCCGTGGCCGAGGCGGGGCGCTTGGGCGCGGTGCTGGCCAGCCACGACGACACCACCGCCGAGCAGGTCGCCCAATCGCACCGCTCGGGAGTGGGCTTCGCCGAGTTTCCCACCACGATCGAGGCTGCCGAGGCCTGCCGCGAGACCGGAATCGCCATCATGATGGGCGCGCCCAACATCATCCGCGGCGGGTCGCACTCGGGCAACGTCTCGGCGCTGGACCTCGCCGCGCGCGGGCTTCTGGACATCGTCTCGTCCGACTACGTGCCCTCGGCGCTGTTGCTGTCGGCCTTCCGCCTAGCCGAGGCGTGGGACGACCTGCCCCGCGCGGTCCGCACCGTCACCGATGCGCCGGCGCGCGCGGCGGGCCTCGGCGATCGCGGATCGTTGCACAAGGGCCTGCGCGGCGACATGGTCCGCGTCGGCCGGCACGGCGACACCCCGATCCTGCGCGGCGTCTGGAGCCGCGGCCGCCAGGTCGGCTGAGCCTCAGAGCTCGGTCAGGATCTGCTCGATCTCGGCGATGCGCGCGGCGGGCGCCGGGTGCGTCGCGAGGAACTCCGGCGGGCGGTTCTGCGACGCGCGGTCCATCGCCTGCCACAGGCCCACCGCCTCGCGCGCGTCGAAGCCCGCGTCGTCCATCATCAGCACGCCCAGCCGGTCGGCCTCGATCTCCTGCCGGCGCGAATAGGGCAGCACCACGCCGAATTCGAGGCCCACGCCCAGCGCGGCGGCGATGGCGCCGGCGAACTCGACCTCGCCCAGCTGCAGCAGCCAGCGCAGGAAGGCGAGGCCCTGCTCCTTGGCGACGGCCGCGCTCATCCGTTCCTGGCTGTGCTCGGCCTGCAGGTGCCCGATCTCGTGGCCGACCACGGCGGCCAGCTGGTCGGCGTTCTCGAACACGCCGAACATGCCCTGGTAGAGGCCGATCTTGTTGCCGGGCAGCGCGAAGGCGTTGATCTCGGGACCGGCGAAGACGGCGATCTCCCACTGCGCGGGGTCCTCTCCGGCCGCACTCAGCAGCCGCGCGCCGACCTGCTGCGCCGCCTGCCGGGCGTCCGGATCGTCGCTGAGCGGCGTCGCCTGCCGGATCTCGGACCAGGCGCGCAGGCCCATCCGGCGCACTTCCTCGTCCGACACCAGGCTGACCTCGTCGCAGCCCGCCAGCCCCGTGGCCGCGGCGCCGCCGGCAAGGCCCAGGAAGGCCCGGCGGCCCACCCGGCAGTTACCGCACATCGCGGCGCATCCGTTGCGGCAGGGCGTGTGGTCTGGGAATCATCGCGGTCTCCGGCTGTCGTGGCGGCGGACAAACCCGCCGCGACTGTGCCCGGTTCCCGGTGATTCAGCCGCCCGCGACGCCCGCCTCGGCGAAGGTCGCCATGCCGTTGTGGCATTCCAGCGCCGCGCGCAGCACCCCCAGCGCCAGCGCCGCGCCCGAGCCTTCGCCCAGCGCCATGTCGAGCGACAGGATCGGCGCCTTGCCCATCGCCTCGAGCAGTCGCGCATGGCCCGGCTCGCGGCTGGAATGACCGACGAGGCAGTGATCCAGCAGGCGCGGATCGGCGTCGAACAGCGGCGCCGTGGCCGCCGTGCAGATGAACCCGTCGAGGATCACCGGGATCGCCCGCGCCCGCGCCTGCAGCACCGCGCCGCAGATCGCCGCCTGTTCGCGCCCGCCCAACGCCGCCAGCAGCGCGCCCCCGCGCGCGCCCTTGTGCCGCGCCACGGCGCGCGCCACCACGTCGGCCTTGCGTGCCAGCCCGTCGTCGTCGACGCCCGTGCCCCGGCCGACCCAGTCGCCGGCCGCGCCGCCGAAGACCGCGTGCGCCAGCGCCGCCGCGATGGTCGAGTTGCCGATCCCCATCTCGCCCAGCACCAGCACCTGCGCCGCGCCGTCGACAGCCCCGGCGCCGCGCCGCATCGCATCCAGCGCCTCGTCCGCGCTCATCGCCGGCGCCTCGGTGATGTCGGCGGTCGGCCGGTCGAGGTCCAGCGCGATCACCGACAGCTCGGCCCCCGAGGCGCGGCACAGCTGGTTGATCGCCGCGCCGCCCGCGTCGAAATTGGCCACCATCTGCGCGGTGACCTCCTGCGGGAACGGGTTCACGCCCTGCGCGCAGACGCCGTGGTTGCCCGCGAAGACCAGCGCCTGCGCGCGGTCGATCACCGGGCGCGCGGTGCCCTGCCAGCCCGCCATGAAGATCGCCAGTTCCTCGAGCCGGCCCAGCGCGCGCGGCGGCTTGGTCAGCGAATCCTGCCGGGCCGAGGCCGCCTGCGCCGCGGCCACGTCCGCGCCGGGCAGCGCCTCGACCAGTCCCGGCAGCGCGTCGAGCGAGGAGACGTCAGAAAGAATGTTCATTGGGTTTCACCTTCACTGGATAGCCCGCGACGCTCAGCCAGACCTCGTCGCAGGCGTGCGCCACCTGCTGGTTAAGCCAGCCCGCCGCGTCGCGGAACTCGCGCGCGAGCCTGTTCTCGGGGACGATGCCGCCGCCGACCTCGTTGGTGACGAAGATCACCGGCGCCGATTGCCGCGCGACACAGTCGACCAGTGCTGAGCCCTTCGCGCGCCAGTCGGCGCCGGCCAGCATCAGGTTGCTCAGCCACAGCGTCAGGCAGTCGACCAGCCGCGGATCGTCGTCAGGGTTGTGCGCGCCGTCGCTGGCACGCAGCGCACCGACCAGGTCGGTCGGTGCGGCGATGTCGCGCCACTCGGCGCCGCGCCGCGCCCGGTGCGCCGCGATGCGCTCGGCCATCTCGGAATCGTGCGCCTCGGCCGTCGCGATGTAGACGGCGCACCCCGTGGACCGCAGCGCCATGCGCTCGGCCAGTTGCGACTTGCCCGAGCGGGCACCGCCGGTGATCAGTATCGACTTTTGCATCCGCCCGTGAAAAAGCAGGTTCGCCCGGAGAATGAAAGCGGGAAGCGACGATGTGCGCCATGCGGCAGGACAGTGACACGCGGCGCGCCCCGCCCGACGACGGATCGCCCCCGGTCCGCGTGTCCGGGCATTTCGGCGAATGGCTGCAGGGGCGGCTTGGCCCCGACGGCCCCGTCGCGCTGGTCACCGTGGCCTGCGACGCGCTGGCCGTGCGGACCTGCGACGGCGCGGGCCACGATCCGGTCTTCGTGCCGCACGTGCTGGCGGCCTTCGCGGCCGATCTCGGCATCGCTCCCCGGTGGTGCGGCGTGCGGCGCGACATGCCCCTCGGCGCCGGCGCCGGCGCGTCCACCGCGACGCTGGTGGCGCTGGCGCGCGGCGCCGGGTTCCGCGGCAGCGCCGGCGCCCGCGCCGCCGCCTGCGTCGCGGCCGAGGGCGCGTCCGACCCGTTGATGCATCCGGAATGCGACCGCCTGATCTGGGCCTCGCGGCAGGGGCGCATCCTGCGCCGCCTGCCGCCGCCGCCCGCCTGCGAGATCGTCGGCGGCTTCTGGGGTCCGCCGCTGCCGACGCAGGCCGACGACGACCGGTTTCCCGACATCGCGGACCTCGTCGAACCGTGGGGCCACGCCTGCGAGACCGCCGACCTCACCGCCGCCGCGCGCGTCGCCAGCACCTCGGCCGAACGCAGCACCGCGCTGCGCGGTCCCGCCGACGATCCGACGCCTGATCTGGCCCGCGCGCTCGGTGCCGCGGGACATCTGCGCGCGCATACCGGCTCGGCCCGCGGGCTGCTCTTCGCGCCGGGGCAGGTTCCGCCGGGTGCCGAGGCCGCCCTGGCCGAGGCCGGGCTGACCGGCATCCTGCGCTTCCGGACGGGCGGCGCATGAGCGCGGTCGCGATGATGCTGGGCGGGCTGCTGATCGACGCCGCTTTTGGCTGGCCCGACCGGCTTTATGCGCGGATCGGCCACCCGGTGACGTGGCTGGGCAGCGCCATCGCCGCGGCCGAGCGGCGCCTGAACCGCGGCAGTCGTGCCCGCCGGTTGTGGAGCGGCGCAGTGACCTGCGCGGGCGCCATCGCGCTCGCCACGGTACCCGCGGCCCTGCTCCAGGCCGCGCTGCCGGACGGCGCGATGGGCGTCCTGCTCGGCGCCCTCCTCGCCTGGCCGCTGATCGCCGCGCGCTCGCTGCACGACCACGTCTCCGCCGTGGCGCGGCCCTTGCTGGCCGGCGACACGAACGCCGCGCGGCGCGCCGTGTCAATGATCGTCGGGCGCGACCCGGCGCAACTGGACGAGGCCGGCCTTGGCCGCGCCGCGATCGAGAGCCTGGCCGAGAACGCCTCGGACGGCGTGGTGGCGCCGATCTTCTGGGGCTGTGTCGCGGGGCTGCCCGGCATCGCGGCCTACAAGGCGATCAATACGCTCGATTCGATGATCGGCCACCGCAACGAGCGGTACGAGGCGTTCGGCAAGGTCTCGGCCCGCGTGGACGACGTGGCGAACTGGCTGCCGGCGCGGCTGACGGGGCTGCTGTTCGCCTTCGTCTCGACCCGTCCGCGCGCCTGCCTGTCGGCGATGCGCCGCGATGCGCCGGCGCACCGCTCGCCCAATGCCGGCTGGCCCGAGGGAGCGATGGCCGCGTCGCTGGGCATCCGCCTGTCGGGCCCGCGCGTCTACGGCGAAAGCGTCGCGGACGAGCCGTGGCTCAACGGCGCGGCACCCGACCCGGGTCCCGGCGACGTGGGCCGCGCTCTGGCGCTTTACCGGCGGGCGATGGCGCTGGGCGCGCTGGTCCTTGCGCTGGCCGCCGCGGCGCTGATCTAAGGGCGGAATGGAGCCCGCATCCCCCCGCGACCACGGCGGCGACCTCGACGCCGCGATCCGCCGCTTCGGCGGTGCGCGGCACGCGTGGCTGGACCTGTCGACCGGCATCAACCCAGTACCCTACCCGGTACCGCCGCTGTCGGCCGAGGCCTTCACCCGCCTGCCCGACCGCTCGGCCATGGACGCGCTGGCCCGTGCCGCACAGCAGGCGTACGACGCGCAGGCGCCGGCCATCGCCTTCAACGGCGCGCAGGGCGCCATCCAGGCGATTCCCCATCTGCACGCGCCGGGCCGCGCGGCTGTCGTCTCGCCCACCTACAACGAACATGCGGGCGCCCTGCGCGCCGCTGGCTGGACGGTGGACACGGTGCCGGACCTGAAGGCGGCCGAGGGCGCCGACCTCGCCGTCGTGGTGAACCCCAACAACCCGGACGGCCGGCGCTGGACACCCGACGCGCTGCTGATCCTCGCCCGCACGGTCGACCTGCTGATCGTGGACGAAAGCTTTGCCGACACCGAGACCGACCTGTCGCTGGTCCCGCATCTGCAGGACGCGCCCGAAAGCATCGTGGTCCTGCGATCCTTCGGCAAGTTCTACGGGCTGGCGGGCCTGCGGCTGGGCTTCGCGCTGGCGCAACCGAAACTGGCCGCGCGGCTGGCCGAGCGGGCGGGGCCCTGGCCGGTCCCGGGCCCCGCGATCGAGGTCGCGACCCGCGCCCTGGCCGACCGCGACTGGCAGGACGCCACCACCGCGCGGCTGACCCGCGACGCCGCGCGGCTCGACCGGCTGGCGCAGGCGGCCGGCTGGACGCTGGTGGGCGGCACGCCGCTGTTCCGCACCTACGCCACGCCGGATGCCGCCGCAGCCCGCGGCGCGCTGGCCCGGCAGCACGTCTGGAGCCGGATCTTCCCGTATTCAGACACCTGGCTGAGACTGGGCCTGCCTCCGGCCGAACGCTGGCCGCAGATCGAACGCGCGCTGGCCAACCTTTAGCGCGCTGCCGCGAGCAAACCCTCGACGTCCAGATGCGCCTCGAGATGATCCGCCAGCGCGTCCAGCGCCGCCTCCACCCCGTCGTCGTAGCGCAGGTCCGAGGCCGTGGCGCCGAGCTGCGCCAGCCACGCCGCGCGGAAGCCGTCATCGGCGAACATGCCGTGCAGGTAGCTGCCCACGACGCGCCCGTCGCGCGACACCGCGCCTTCGGGCGTGCCGTCCACGGTCGCGAAGGGCCGCGCGCGGTCGGGGCCCTCCGAGCGGCCGATATGGATCTCGTAGCCGCGCAGCGGCCGGTCGAGGCCCGCGTGATGGGCGGCGACCTCGCGCAGGCTCTTGTCGCCGCCCATCACGGTCTCGATGTCCAGCAGGCCCAGGCCCGGCGTCTCGCCCGCAGCCCCTTCGATCCCCTCGGGGTCGGCGACCATGCGCCCCAGCATCTGGTAGCCGCCGCACAGGCCCAGGATCCG
Source organism: Citreimonas sp. (assembly GCF_042096055.1). NCBI lineage: Bacteria > Pseudomonadati > Pseudomonadota > Alphaproteobacteria > Rhodobacterales > Roseobacteraceae > Citreimonas > Citreimonas sp. The sequence continues at coordinate 27,603 of NZ_JBELMH010000003.1, forward strand.
CCCGCCGCGCCGGTGATGGGCGGCGAGGTCGATGTCCCAGCCCTGAGCGCGCAGGAACGCCAGGTCGCCGCGCGTGGATTTCGAGCCCGGGATGATCACCAGGTCAGCATCCGCCGGGATCGGCTGCCCGGGCTCGAGCATCGTGACCCGCAGCCCAGGCTCCTGCGACAGCGGATCGAGGTCGTCGAAATTCGCGATCCGCGACAGGCGCAGGCAGACCACGTGCACCGCGCCCCGGTGCGGCGACGCGGCGATATCCAGCGCATCCTCGGCCGGCAAGCGCCAGGCCTCCGCGAACCACGGCAGCACGCCGTAACCACGCCAGCCGGTGCGCTCGGCGATCAGCGCGTAGCCGTCGTCGAACAGGCGCGGATCGCCGCGGAACTTGTTGATCGCGAATCCTGCCACGCGGGCCGCGTCGGCGGCATCCATCACCGCCTGCGTGCCCACGATCTGCGCGATCACCCCGCCGCGGTCGATGTCGCCGATCAGCACGACCGGCACGTCCGCCGCCTGCGCAAAGCCCATGTTGGCGATGTCGCCCTTGCGCAGATTGACCTCGGCCGGACTGCCCGCGCCCTCGACGATCACCAGGTCGTGCCGCGCCTTCAGCCGTCCGAAACTGTCCAGCACCGACTCCATCAGCCGGGGCTTGAGCGCCGCGTAGTCGCGCGCCTTCACGGTCGCCACGCGCCGGCCCTGCACGACGACCTGGCTGCCCACATCCGTCTCGGGTTTCAGCAGGACGGGGTTCATGTCCGTGTGCGGCGCCAGCCCGCAGGCCCGCGCCTGCAGCGCCTGCGCGCGCCCGATCTCGCCGCCGTCGGACGTCACGGCCGCGTTGTTCGACATGTTCTGCGGCTTGAACGGCGCCACCGACAGGCCCCGCCTACGCGCCGCCCGGCAGAGCCCCGCGACCAGCATCGACTTGCCCACGTTGGACCCGGTGCCCTGCAGCATGAGGGCGCGCATCGCCTAGAACTCCACGCCCTGCTGGGCCTTGATCCCGTCGCGGAACGGGTGCTTGACGAGGCTCATCTCGGTCACGAGGTCCGCCGCCTCGATCAGCTCGGGCTTGGCGTTGCGCCCGGTCAGGCAGACATGCGTCATGTCTGGCTTTTCGGTCAGCAGGAAATCGACCACCTCGTCGATGTCGAGGTAATCGTAGCGCAGCGCGATGTTGATCTCGTCCAGCAGCACGAAGCGTATCTCCGGGTCGCGGATCTGCTCCTTGGCGATCGCCCAGCCGGCCTGCGCGGCCTTCACGTCGCGCTCGCGGTCCTGCGTCTCCCAGGTGAATCCCTCGCCCGAGATGAAGAACCGGCACTCGTCGCTGAACCGCGTGCGCAGCAGTTCGGCCTCGCCGGTCACCCACGTGCCCTTTATGAACTGCACTACGGCGCAGGGCATCCCGTGCGCGATGCAGCGCATGATCATCCCGAAGCCAGACGACGACTTGCCCTTGCCCGGACCGGTATGGACCATGATCAGGCCCTTCTCCTCGGTCTTGGTGGCCATCATCCGGTCGCGCGCTTCCTTGATCTTGCGCATCTTGGCGTTGTGGCGAGCGTTTTCGTCCGTGGCTGCGTCTTCGGTCATGGCGGTCCCTCCCGGCGGTCCCTCAGAAACGGTTCTTGACAGGCGGGCCGCATGGGCGCATCCCGCGTGGTGCTGGTGCCCGTTGTTAACGGGTGAAAAGGGAATGTGCAGCCCCGGAAACGGGGCCAAGTGCAGCCGCCCCCGCGACCGTGACCGGAGAGGTCGTCCACGCCACTGGCCATGCGCCGGGAAGGCCGGACAGGACCGATGGGCCAACGCCCGACATCCGCAAGCCGGGAGACCTGCCAGCGCGGAAGATGCAACCGGACGGGGTGTGCCGGGTGTCGGATCGCGCGCGCGCCTCCGCCATTCGCCCCCTGCCCGCCCGACGGGAAGACGACGATGACCGCGACGCCACCCACCGAACTGCTGGTCTGCATCAAGTGCCGCGGCCAGGTCGAAACGCCCGCCGACGACCGCCGCCCGGGCCATGCGCTCCATGACGCGCTGGCGGCGCGCGGCCTGCCGCAGGGCGTGACCTTGCGGGCCGTGGACTGCCTGCAGAACTGCGACCACGGCTGCACCGTGGCGCTGCGCGGCGGCAACCGCTGGACCTACGTGTACGGCAATGTCGACGAAGCGTCGCATCTGGACATGCTGGTCGACGGTGCCGCACTCTATCACGCGACGGATGACGGGCTGATCCCGTGGCGACAGCGGCCCGAGCATCTCAAACGCAACTGCGTGGCGCGTGTGCCGCCGCTTGATTTCGCCGATGCCATCGACCCCGCAACGCCCCCCATGCCGAACCTCACGGAGATCTGAGCGATGACCGACCTTTCCAAGCTTCCCGTCACGGTGATCACGGGCTTTCTCGGGTCCGGCAAGACGACGCTGATCCGCCACCTGATGCAGAACCCGGGCGGCCGGCGCCTGGCGGTCGTGGTCAACGAGTTCGGCGACGTGGGCGTCGACGGCGAGATCCTGAAATCCTGCGCCATCCCCGACTGCCCCGAGGAGAACATCCTCGAACTCGCCAACGGCTGCATCTGCTGCACCGTCGCCGACGATTTCATCCCGACGATCCAGGCGCTGATGGCGCTCGACCCGCGGCCCGATCATATCCTGATCGAGACGTCGGGCCTGGCCCTGCCAAAGCCGCTGCTCAAGGCCTTCGACTGGCCCGACATCCGCTCGAAGATCACCGTGGACGGCGTGATCGCCCTGGCCGACGCCGAGGCCGTGGCGGCGGGCCGCTTCGCGCCCGACGTGGCGCGCGTGGACGCGCAACGGCTGGCCGACGACAGCCTCGACCACGAAACCTCGCTGTCGGAGGTATTCGAGGACCAGATCGCCTGCGCCGACATCGTGCTGCTGACCAAGCCCGACCTCGCCGGCCCAGAGGGCGTGGCGAAGGCCAAGGAAATCATTGCGCAAGAGGCGCCCCGCCCGCTGCCGGTGATCGAGGTCGCCGAGGGCGCGGTCGATCCGCGCGTGATCCTCGGGCTGGAAGCTGCAGCCGAGGACGACATGGACGCCCGCCCCAGCCACCACGACGACGCGGCCGATCACGACCACGAGGATTTCGACTCGATCGTCGTGGACATCCCCGAACTGGCCGATCCGCGCGATCTGGTCGCCGCGATCGAGCGGCTGGCGACCGAGCGCAACATCCTGCGCGTCAAGGGCTACGCCGCGGTCGCGGGCAAGCCGATGCGCCTGCTGGTGCAGGCAGTGGGCGCCCGCGTGCGGCACCAGTTCGACCGCCCATGGAAGCCAGACGAGGCGCGGCAGGGCCGCCTGGTGGTGATCGCCGAGCATGACGACATCGACCGCGCGGTGATCGAGGCGGCGCTGCGGCCCCAGACGCAGCCGGCCGAGTAACGGCGCAGGCCGGGCGGCGCCCGGCACGGGGTCCCGATGCACGTCATCTTCCGCGAAAGCCACGGCCTCGAAGAAACCGAGACGCCGACCGACCTGGGCCAGGACCCGGCCGACCTTGTCGTGCTGTCCTTCTCGGACAGCGATCTCGGCGCCTTCGCGGAGGGCTGGCATCGCGGCGGCGGGCGCGAGGGGCGCCTGCCCTCGCTCCGGCTCGCGAACCTCGCGGCACTGAAACATCCGCTGTCGGTCGATACTTACGTCGAGAAAACGCTCGAGGGCGCCAAGGGCATCCTAATCCGGCTGATCGGTGGCGTGCCTTACTGGGCATACGGGCTGCAACAGGTGCGTGAGCTTGCACAGCGCCGTGGCATCGCACTGGCCGTGCTGCCCGCCGACGGCCGCCCCGACGAACGGCTGGACGCCCATTCGACCCTGCCGAAATCCACGCTGCACCGGCTGGCCGAGCTGTGCGACGCCGGCGGCGCGGTCGCCGCGCAGGCGGCCCTTGCGCAGATGGCGATGGCCGCCGGCCTCTACGCCGGGCCGGTGCGCGGCTCCAAGGTGCTGCCAATGGTCGGCGGCTGGACGCCCGAGGGCGGCGTCGCCTGCCCCGTCGCGGACCTGATCCCCGACGACCGCCCCAAGGTCCTGATCGTCTTCTACCGCTCCTACCTGCTGGCCGCCGACCTCGCCCCGGTCCGCGCGCTTCACGAGGCGTTCGCGGCGAAAGGCTACGCCGTGCGCGCGCTCTTCGCGCCGTCGCTCAAGGCGCCGGACGCGGCGGGCTGGCTCGCCCGGCAGGTGCGCCATTTCGCGCCCGACGCCGTGGTCAACGCAACCGCCTTCTCGGGCAAGGGCGAGGACGGCACCTCGCCGCTGGACGCCGCGAACGTGCCGGTCTTCCAGGTCGCGCTGGCCACCTCTAGCCGCGCCGCGTGGGCGGAGGCCGAGCGTGGCCTCTCGCCCGCCGATCTGGCCATGCACGTGGTCCTGCCGGAAGTCGACGGCCGCATCCTGGGCGGCGTTGCGTCCTTCAAGGAGCCCGGCGCGCGCGATCCCGACCTGCAATTCACCCGCCTCGGCCACGTCGCCGCCCCCGACCGGATCGACGCCATCGCCGACCGCGTCGACGGCTGGCTGCGCCTGTCCCGCCGCCCCGTGGCCGACCGTCGCGTCGCGATGGTGCTCTCGACCTATCCCGGCAAGGGCTGGAACATGGGCCACGCCGTGGGACTCGACGCACCGCATTCGGCCCGCGCCATCGCGGCCGACCTGCGCGAGGCGGGCTACGCCGTGACCGACCCGCCCGAAGGGTTCGAGGCGCGGCTGGCCGACCGCCCGCTGCGCTGGTCGCTCGACGAGTACCGCGCCGCGCTTGCCCGACTGCCGCAGGCGCTGCGCGACGATCTGCACGCCGCCTGGGGCGCGCCCGAAACCGATCCGGACGTCGACGGCGACGCCTTTCGCTTTGCCGCGATCCCGCTGGGCACGTCGTGGCTCGCGCTTCAGCCCGAACGCGGCACGCCCGAGCATCGCGGCGACGAATACCACGACCTGAGCCGCACGCCCCGCCACGCCTACGTGGCCTTCTACCTCTGGCTGCACCGCCACGCCGACGCGCTGGTCCATATCGGCGCGCATGGCACGCTGGAATGGCTTCCGGGCAAGTCCGTCGCGCTGTCGGCCGCATGCTGGCCCGAGGCGCTGACCGGCAGCCTGCCCGTCATCTACCCGTTCATCGTCAACGACCCCGGCGAGGCCGCGCAGGCCAAGCGGCGCATCGGCGCAGTCACCATCGGTCACGTCCCCCCGCCGCTGCGCGAGTCCAAGACGCCCGACCGGCTGGCGCGGCTGGAAGCGCTGCTCGACGAGTTCTCGAACGCCGACGGGCTGGACCCGAAACGCCGCGACCGCCTGCAATCCGACATCCGGACCGAGGCGCAGAGCCTTGGCGTCGAGGACGACCTCGGCCTCGACCGTGCCGCCTGTTCGGCCGAGGCGATCACCCGGATCGACCGCTTCGTCTGCGACGTGAAGGAAAGCCAGTTCGGCGACGGGCTGCACGTCTGGGGCCGGCCCGAAACCGGCGCCACCTTCGACACGACCGCCTCGGCCGACGGGGAAAAGCACGCGCTGCTCGACGCGCTCGCCGGCCGCCGTGTGGCGCCGGGGCCGTCGGGCTCGCCCTATCGCGGGCGCACCGACGTCCTGCCCACCGGCCGCAACCTCTTCACCACCGATCCGCGCGCGGTGCCCAGCCGCGCCGCCTACGCGCAGGGCGTCACCCTGGCCGAGGAGCTCGTCCGCCGCCACCTGCAGGACGAGGGCGACTGGCCGCGCGCGCTGGTGGTCGACCTATGGGGGTCGGCCACGATGCGCACCGCCGGAGAGGAATTCGCCATGGCGCTGCACCTGATGGGCGTGCGGCCGGTCTGGGACGCCGGGAGCGAGCGCGTCTCGGGCATCGAGGTGCTGCCCATCGCCGAGCTCGACCGCCCGCGTGCCGACGTGACGCTGCGCGTCTCGGGTCTGTTCCGCGACGTGTTCCCGACGCTCACGGCACTTTACGCACAGGCTGTGCGCGCATTGTCCTCCCGCGACGAGGCGCCCGACTGGAATCCCTTCGCGGGCCGCGACGCGCCCGCGCGCGTCTACGGCCCCGCGCCGGGTCAGTTCGGCCTCGGCATGGGCGCCCTGCCCGAGACCTTCACGCCCGAGGCGCGGCAAGCGGCGGGCGAGGCGTGGCTCGCCGCCTCGTCCTGGGCGCAGGACGGCGAGGCTGCGACCCGCGACCCCGCAGGCATCCGCGCCGCCGTCGCCGGGGCCGAGGCCTTTGTCCACCTGCAGGACCTGCCCGAAACCGACCTGCTGCTCGCCGCCGACTATGCCGCGCACGAGGCCGGTTTCGCTGCCGCGCAGGCGGTGACCGGGGGCAAGGCCGCGCTCTACCACCTGGACGCGACCGACCCCGCGCGCCCCCGCGCCCGCAGCCTGACCGAAGAGATCGCCCGCGTCGTCATGGCCCGCGCCGCCAACCCCGACTGGGTCGCCGGCATGCGGCGGCACGGCTTCCAGGGCGCCGCGCAGATCGCCGCAACGCTCGATCACATGGCGGCCTTCGCGCACCTCGCGGGCGCGGTGTCGCCGCACCTCTTCGACGCCTACCACGACGCCACCCTCGGAGACGACGCGACCGACGCCTTCCTCCGCGACGCCAACCCGGGCGCGCACGCCGCGATGCAGGCCCGCTTCGCCGAGCTTCTGGCGGCCGGGCTGTGGCACACGCGGCGCAACTCGGTCCTCGCGGCGCTCGAGGCCGGGGAATGAGCGCGCCTCTGGTCAAGGGCTGGTGCCCGGGCGCGCACCGCCCGATGCTGTCCGGCGACGGTCTGGTGGTCCGCGTGCGTCCGTTCCGGGGCGAGGTGACGGCCCGGCAGGCGCTGGCGCTCTGCGCCCTCGCCCGGCGCTTCGGCAATGGCATGATCGACCTGACCTCGCGCGCGAACCTGCAGATCCGGGGCGTGACCGAAGGCGACCATCCCGCGCTGCTGGCGGCGCTCGACGCGCTGGGCCTGATCGACGCCGACCCGGGCGTCGAGTCGCGCCGCAACGTGCTGATGACGCCGCTGTGGGCGCCCGGCGATCTGGCTGCCCGGTTGCACGACGCGCTGCTGGCCGCCCTGCCCGGTCTGCCGGATCTGCCGCAGAAGATGGGCTTCGCGGTGGATTGCAGCGACCGCCGCTACCTGTCCGACGCCTCGGCCGATTTCCGGATCGAGACCGCGCATGACGGCAGTCTGATCCTGCGCGCCGACGGCGCAATCCTCGGCCGCAAGGTGACCGAAGGCGACGCGATGGAGGCCTTGGCCGAGATGGCACGCTGGTTCACCGACACCGGGGGCGCCGAGACGGGGCGCATGGCCCGCCACCTGCGCACGCAGGCGTTGCCCGCCACCTGGCAGGTCGCGCAGCCCGCCGGGACCGCCACGCTGACGCCGGGACCGACCGAGGCCGGCACGATCCTCGGCGTCCCCTTCGGCGCGCTCGAAGCCGACGCACTCGCCGCGCTGGTCGAGACCTCCGGCGCGACCGCACTCCGCCCCGCCACCGGCCGAACGCTTGTCCTGCAGGGCGCACACATCGACACCGCCCCCGGCTTGGTCACGCGCCCGGGCGATCCCGCGATGCACGCCCATGCCTGTCCCGGCGCGCCCTTCTGCCCGCAGGCGACGGTCGAAACCCGGCCCCTCGCCGCCCGACTGGCCGCGCATGTGCCCGGCGACCTGCACGTCTCGGGCTGCGCCAAGGGCTGCGCGCATCCCCGCGCCGCCGCCACGACGCTGGTCGGCCGAGAGGGGCGTTTCGATCTTGTGAAAGGCGGCGCGCCGTGGGACGCCCCCGTGAAAACCGGCCTCGATCCGCAGGCACTCGACCCGAAAGACCTCTGATGCCCTACGAATACGAAACCGACGGCGCCGCGATCTACCGCCAGTCCTTCGCCACGATCCGCGCCGAGGCCGACCTTGGCCGCTTCGACGCGGACGAGGAGCAGGTCGCCGTGCGGATGATCCACGCGGCGGGCATGGTGGGCCTCGAGGAACACGTGCGCTTCTCGCCCGGCTTCGTACAAACCGCGCGCGCGGCGCTCGATGCGGGCGCGCCGATCCTGTGCGACGCGCGCATGGTGTCCGAGGGTGTGACGCGCAAGCGTCTGCCCGCCGACAACCCGGTGATCTGCACCCTCAACGACGACCGCGTGCCGGAGATGGCGCAGGAGATGTCGAACACACGCAGCGCCGCTGCGCTGGAGCTGTGGCGCCCGCACCTGAAGGGCGCGCTGGTGGCGATCGGCAACGCGCCCACGGCGCTGTTCCACCTGCTCAACATGCTCGAGGATCCCGCCTGCCCGCGCCCCGCGGCAATCATCGGCTGCCCAGTGGGCTTCGTCGGTGCGATGGAATCGAAGGACGCGCTGTGGGCGGCGCGGCCGGTGCCCTGCTGCATCGTCCAAGGCCGTCTCGGCGGCAGCGCCATCACCGTCGCCGCGATCAACGCCATCGCGAGCCGCGCGGAATGACCACCCCCGGCACGATCCACGGAGTCGGCCTCGGCCCCGGCGATCCCGACCTGATGAGTGTGCGTGCCGACCGGCTGCTGCGCGGCGCGCGCCACGTGGCGTTCTTCCGCAAGGCGGGCAAGCCCGGCCAGGCGCGCAAGATCGTCGACGGGATGCTGCCCGACCACGCGGTCGAGTTCCCGATGGAGTACCCGGTCACGACCGAGATCCATTTCAGCGACCCGCGCTACAACGACATGCTCTCGGCCTTCTACGCCGACTGCACCGACCACCTGCGCGCCCTCGCCGAAGCCGGCGAGGACGTCGTCGTGCTGTGCGAGGGCGATCCGTTCTTCTACGGCTCGTTCATGCATCTCTACACGCGGCTCAAGGACCACGTGCCGGTGCGGGTCGTGCCCGCGATCACCGGCATGTCGGCGGCCTGGACCGCGACCGGCATGCCCGTCACCTGGGGCTGCGACGTGCTGTCGGTGCTGATGGGCACCCTGCCCGAGGATGCGCTGGCCGAGCACATGGCCCGCGCCGACGCGCTGGTGGTGATGAAGATCGGCCGCAACATGGACAAGATCCGCCGCGCCCTGCGCAGCGCCGGGCGCTACGATGCCGCCTGGCTTGTGGAATACGCCAGCATGGAGGGCCAGACCGTGACTCCGCTGGCGCAGGCGGAGGGGCGCGTGACGCCGTATTTCTCGATCGTCGTGGTGCATGGCCAGGGGCGCCGGCCATGAGCGGCAGCCTCGTCATCGCGGGGCTTGGCCCCGGGGCCGAGTCGCTGGTCACGCCCGAGGTGTCGGACGCGCTGGCCCTGGCGACCGACGTCGTCGGCTACATTCCCTACGTCGCGCGCGTGGCCGAGCGTCGCGGCCTAACGCTGCACCCGTCCGACAACCGCGTCGAACTCGACCGCTCGCGCCACGCGCTGGAGATGGCCGCCGAGGGCCGGCACGTGGTCGTCGTCTCCTCGGGCGATCCGGGCGTCTTCGCCATGGCGTCGGCGGTGTTCGAGGCGGTCGAGGCCGGGCCGCGTCCCTGGCGCGATCTCGACATCCGCGTCCTGCCCGGCATCACCGCCATGCTCGCCGCCGCCGCCCGCGCCGGCGCGCCGTTGGGCCACGATTTCTGCGCGATCAATCTTTCGGACAACCTCAAGCCCTGGGACCTGATCGAGAAGCGCCTGCGCCTCGCAGCCGAGGCCGACTTCGCCATGGCCTTCTACAACCCGCGCTCGAAATCCCGCCCCGAGGGCTTCGCCCGCACGCTCGCGGTGCTCAACGAGGCCTGCGGCGACGCGCGCCCGGTGATCTTCGCCCGCGCCGTCTCCACCCCGGACGAGGCCATCCGCACCGTGCCGCTGACGCAGGCCACGCCCGAGATGGCCGACATGCGCACCATGGTCATCGTCGGCTCGTCCACCACGCGGATCATCGAGCGCGCGGGCGCACCCTTCGTCTACACGCCAAGGTCGGTACCCGCATGATCCAGCCAAGCCAGCGCGTCCTCGACCGAATGCACCTCGGTCCGCGCCGGCAGTGCCGGGCGGTCGATCATGATCACCGGCAGGCCAAGGCGGCGCGCGGCCAAGATCTTGGCCACCGCGCCGGTCCCGCCCGCGTTCTTCGACACGACGATCTGGGTCCCGTGCTCGCGCATCAGGGCAAGGTCGTCGTCCTCGGTGAACGGCCCGCGATCGACGATCACGGTCGCGTCGGGGAACGGCAGCGCCTCCTTCGGCGGATCGACGAGGCGCAAGAGGTAGGCGTGCTGCGGGTTGGGCGCAAACTCGGCCAAGTGCATCCGGCCCACGGCCAGCATGACATGCGCGCGCGGCCCGTCGAGCGCGGCCACCGCGCCGGCGATATCCGGCACGCGCGTCCAGTCGTCGCCCGCCTGTTCCTGCCACGGCGGCCGGGTCAACGCGACCAGCGGCACGCCCGCCTCGGCGCAGGCGGCGACGGCGTTCGCGCTCATCTGCGCCGCAAAGGGGTGGGTGCCGTCGACCACGTGCGTGATCGCATGTTCGCGCAGATACGCCACCAGCCCGCCTATGCCGCCGAACCCGCCCACGCGCTGCGGCAGCGGCTGGCGCACGGGCCGCTCGACCCGTCCGGCGAAGCTGATCGTGCCCGCGATGCCGGCTTCGGCCAGCGCGCGACACAGCGCCGTCGCCTCGGTCGTGCCGCCGAGCACGAGAAGGTTGGGTCGCATGGCTGACGCTCCTTGGCTGACGATCATCGGGCTGGGCGAAGATGGGCCGGACGGCCTGTGCGTTGCAAGCCGCGCGGCGCTCGATGCGGCGGAAATCGTCATGGGCCCGCCGCGCCACCTGTCGCTGCTGCCCGATGTGGGCGCGCGGCGGATCGACTGGCCGGTGCCCTTCGCCGACGGGGTCGAGACGCTGCTGTCCTGTCGCGGCACGCCCACGGTGGCGCTCGCCTCGGGCGATCCGTTCTGGTTCGGCGCGGGCACCACGCTCGCCGCGCGGCTGGAACGCAGTGAATGGCGCGCCTTGCCGGGCCGCTCGACCTTCTCGCTGGCCGCCGCGCGGCTGGGCTGGGCGCTCGAGACGACCGCCTGTTTCGGCCTGCACGCGGCCCCCCTGACGCGCCTGCGGCCGGCGCTGGCCCCGGGCCGGCGGCTGATCGTGCTGCTGCGCGGCGGCGATTCCGTGCACGCGCTGGCCGAGTACCTTTCCGCCGAGGGGTTCGGCGCTTCGACGCTGTCGGTCCTGCAGGCCCTCGGCGGCCCGCGCGAGGCAATGACGGAAGCCCGCGCCGACGCGCTGACGGGCGATTTCTCGCACCCGGTCTGCGTGGCGATCGCCGTGGCGGGCGACGGCGCCGTGCTGCCGCTCGCCTCGGGCCGCCCCGACGACTGGTTCGACAACGATGGCCAGATCACCAAGCGCCCGGTGCGCGCCATGACCCTCTCGGCGTTGGCCCCCCGGGCCTTCGAGCATCTGTGGGATATCGGCGGCGGCTCTGGCTCGATCGGCATCGAATGGCTGCTGGGCGATCCGACCCTGCGCGCCACCTGCGTCGAGCGGGACCCCGCCCGTGCCGCCCGCATCGCCGAGAACGCCGCGCGGCTGGGGCAGGACCGCCTGCGCGTGGTGACCGGAAGCGCCCCCCAGGCGCTCGACGGCCTCGACCCGCCCGACGCGGTCTTCGTCGGCGGCGGGCTGTCGCAGGCGCTGCTCGACCGTCTGACCGCGCTGCCCGCCGGCACGCGGATCGTCGCCAACGCCGTCACGCTGGAAAGCGAAGCCCTGATCGCCGCCGCGCAGGCGCGCCTCGGCGGTGCCGTGCTGCGGCTGGAGTTGTCGCAGGCCGCCCCGATCGGGCCGAGGCGCGGCTGGAAGGCCGCCTACCCGATCGTGCAATGGAGCGTCACGCTGTGATCGTCGCGGG
>NZ_JBELMH010000003.1:39609-46286 GCF_042096055.1 Citreimonas sp.
TGGAAGGCCGCCTACCCGATCGTGCAATGGAGCGTCACGCTGTGATCGTCGCGGGGTTCGGGTTCCGCGCGGCCGCGACCGCCGACAGCCTGCGCGACGCGCTGGCCCGCGCCGGCAAGGACGCCGACGCACTGGCCACCGCCGCCGACAAGGCCGACGCGCCCGCGTTCACGGACTTCGCGCGGACGCTCGGCCTGCCCGTCCACGCCATCGCCCCGGACACACTCCGCGCGCAGCACACGCTCACCGCCTCGGCCGCCTCGCGCGCCGCCCGCGACACGGGTTCGGTCGCCGAGGCCGCCGCCCTCGCCGCCGCCGGTCCCGGCGCGCACCTGCTTGCACCCCGCGCGATCTCGGGCGACAGGATGGCCACCTGCGCGCTTGCCATCGGAGGCACCCAGTGAAAGTGCATTTCATCGGCGCCGGTCCCGGCGCGCCCGACCTGCTGACCCTGCGCGGCCGCGACCTGATCGCGTCCTGCCCCGTCTGCCTCTATGCCGGTTCGCTGGTGCCCGAGGCGGTGCTGGACCATTGCCCGCCCGGCGCGCGGATCGTGAACACGGCCCCCATGGACCTCGACGCGATCATGGCCGAGATCAAAGCCGCCCGCGACGCAGGCCACGACGTCGCCCGGCTGCATTCCGGCGACCTGTCGGTCTGGTCCGCGATGGGCGAGCAAGTCCGCCGCCTGCGCGCGCTCGACATCCCCTTCACCGTCACGCCCGGAGTGCCGTCCTTCTCGGCCGCCGCCGCCGCGTTGGAGGCAGAACTGACACTCCCGGGCCTCGCGCAATCGGTGGTGCTGACGCGCACGCCGGGACGGGCCTCGTCGATGCCCGAGGGCGAGACGCTGACCAACTTCGCCGCCACCGGCGCCACGCTGGCGATCCACCTGTCGATCGGGAACATCGCCCGCGTGGTGGCCGACCTGACGCCCGCCTACGGCCCCGACTGCCCCGTCGCCATCGTCTTCCGCGCAAGCTGGCCCGACGAGCGCATCATCCGCGGCACCCTGTCGGACATCGAATCCCGCCTCGACGACGGCATCACCCGCACGGCGCTGATTCTCGTCGGTCCCGCGCTGGCCGGCGAAGGCTTCGACGAAAGCCGGCTCTACGCCGCGGATTACGACCGCCGCTACCGGCCCCAGACCGCCGACAGCCCCTGGGCCGGCTGGACGCCCGAGACCGAGGGCAAGAAGAATGGCTGACATCCCCGGCCTGATGATCTCGGCCCCCGCCTCGGGGACCGGCAAGACGACCGTGATGCTGGGCCTGCTGCGCGCGCTGGCCGAGGACGGGCTGACCGTCCAGCCCTTCAAGTCCGGCCCGGACTACATCGACCCGGCCTTCCACCTCGCCGCCAGCGGGCGCGCGTCCTTCAACCTCGACGGCTGGGCGATGGGGCCGCACCTGTGGGGCGCCATCGCCGCGCGCGCGCAGGGCGCCGATCTCTGCATCGCCGAGGGGTCGATGGGCCTTTACGACGGCGTCGCCACGCGCGGACAGCAGGGATACGGGTCGAGCGCCGAAACCGCCGCCGCGATGGGCTGGCCGGTCGTGCTGGTGGTCGACGTGGGCGGGCAGGCGCAATCGGCCGCCGCCACCGCGATGGGCTTTCGCGACTACGCGCCCGAGTTGCCCTTCGCCGGCGTGATCCTGAACCGCGTCGCCTCGCCCCGTCACGAACGGCTGGTGCGCGCCGGCATGGATCGCGCGGGCATTCCCGTGCTCGGCTCGCTGCCCCGGCGCGGCGACCTCGCGCTGCCGGAACGCCACCTCGGCCTGATCCAGGCGGTCGAGCATCCCGACCTCGACGCCGCCATCGCGGGCTACGCAGCGTTCCTGCGCGACCATGTCGACCTGTCGGCAATCCGCGCGGCGGCAGCGGGTGGCGCCCTGTCCGCGCCGGGCGCCCTGCCCGACCCGCCGGTGCAGCGCATCGCCATCGCGCGCGACGCCGCGTTCAGCTTCACCTATCCCCACCTGCTCGAGGGCTGGCAGGCGAAGGGCGCGCAGATCCTGCCCTTCTCGCCGCTGGCCGACGAGGCGCCGGATACGGACGCCGACATCGTCTGGCTGCCCGGCGGCTACCCGGAACTGCACGCAGGCCGGATCGCGGCCGCCACGACCTTCATGGGCGGCCTGCGCCGCCACGCCGAAACCCGCCCCGTGCACGGCGAATGCGGCGGCTACATGGTTCTGGGCGCGGCGCTGATCGACAAGGAGGGCGCGCGGCACGAAATGGCCGGGCTGCTCGGCCTCGTCACCAGCTACGAAAAGCGCAAGTTCCACCTGGGCTATCGGCGCGCCGTGCTGCATTCGGCGCTGCCCGGCCACGCGCCCGGCACCGCGCTGCGCGGGCACGAATTCCACTACTCGACCATCCTCGACCAGCCCGACGCGCCGCTGGCGGCGGTGGCGGATGCCGACGGCAACCCGGTGCCCGAGACCGGCTCGGTCCGCGGGCACGCGTCCGGCACGTTCTTCCACCTCATCGCCGCCGAGGAGGCACCATGACAGGGTTCATCAGCTTCGTCGGGTCCGGCCCGGGCGACCCCGAGCTTCTGACGCTCAAGGCGGTCGACCGGCTGAAGCGCGCCGACGCGGTGCTGTTCGACGACCTCTCCTCGGGGCCGATCCTGGAACACGTGCGGCGCGGCGCCGACCTCGTGGGCGTGGGCAAGCGGGCGGGCCGCGCCTCGCCCAAGCAGCACCACGTCAGCCGCCTGCTGGTCGACTACGCGCAGGACAACGCCCGCGTCGTGCGGCTGAAATCCGGCGACAGCGGCCTCTTCGGCCGGCTCGAGGAGGAACTGACGGCGGTGCGCGAGGCCGGCATCGACTTCGAGATCATCCCCGGCGTGCCCTCGGCCTGCGCGGCGGCGGCGGCGGCGGGCATCCCGCTGACCCGCCGGCTGACCGCGCGGCGCGTGCAGTTCGTCACCGGCCACGACGTGACCGGCGCCCTGCCCGAGGACGTCAACCTGGACGCGCTGGCCGACCCCCATGCCTCGACCGTCGTGTTCATGGGCAAGCGGACCTTCCCGGCGCTGCTGGCCAAGCTGATGGCGCGCGGCCTGCCCGGCGACACCCCCGCGATCCTGGCCGAGGCGGTCAGCACCCCCGACCAGCACGTGTCGCGCCACACCGTGGCCGCGCTGGCCGAAACGCTGTCGGCCGAGATCGGCAACAAGCCCGCGCTGATCCTCTACGGGCCGCTCGCCGACGCCTGAGCGTCGCATTTGACCTTGAGCGAAACGGGCCGTGCTGACACAGTGAATGCGTGCGGTGTCGCGCAGGCGACACTGGGAACCGGGTGAAATTCCCGGGCTGCCCCCGCAACTGTAAGCGGTGAGCGCCGAGGCATATCCACTGGCCCCCAAGGGCTGGGAAGGACCGAAGGCGCATCGACCCGCGAGCCAGGAGACCGGCCGCACGCCAACAAGGCCCGAACGGGCCATCATTCCCGCTGCCGGAGGGGCAGCACCATATGGAAGGGACAGACATGCATATCGAACCGGGCGTCGTCGACGCGGCCAAGATGGGCCTCGCCGTCACCACTGCCGCCGGCGCCATCGGCTATACCGCCAAGCTCGCCCTAAGCGAGCTGCGCACCGCAAAGGGCACCACGCTTGCCCTGCGCGCGGCCGCCGCGACCATCGGCACCTTCGCCTTCTTCGAGATCCTGCCGCACTTCCAGGCCGGCGTGTCCGAGGTGCACTTCATCCTTGGCACCACGCTGTTCCTGCTGCTGGGCGCGGCACCGGCGGCCATCGGCCTGATGCTGGGCCTGCTGCTGCAGGGCCTCACGCTGGCGCCCACGGACCTGCCGATGTTCTTCGTGAACGCCACCACGCTGCTGGTGCCGCTCTTCGCGATGACCGCGCTGGCGCGCCGCGTGATCCCGGCGGACACCGCCTATGTCGACCTGCGCTACACCGACGTGCTGAAGCTTTCCGCGACGTACCAGGGCGGCGTCGTCGCCTGGGTCGCCTTCTGGGTGTTCTACGGCCAGGGCATCGGCGCCGAAAGCGCGGCCTCGGTCGCGACCTTCGCGGCGGCCTACTCGGTCGTGCTGCTGGTCGAGCCGATCGCCGACCTCGCGGCGCTTGCCGGCGCCAAGGCGCTGCGCGGCCGCACCGGCGGCTTCCTCTCGCCCCGCCTGCACGCCGCGGCCTGATCGCCCGACACGCACCCGCCCGGGCCTTCCGTCGAAGGCCCGGGCTTTTCTTTGCGCCGCTTCCTGTTCGGAGCCTTCCTTGATCCGCGATCTCTGGCTCATCGGCATCGGCACCGGCTCGCCCCGGCACGTGACGCTGGAGGGCGCGCAGGCCCTGCGCGACGCCGCCGCGATCCTTCTGCCGCTCAAGGCGGGCAAGGACGATCTCGCCCATCTGCGCCGCCGAATCCTCGACGCCAGCGGCAGCACCGCGCGGATCGTGCCCTTCGACTATCCCGTCCGCGACGAGAGCCTGCCCTACCAGGACCGCGTCGCCGCCTGGCACGACGAGATCGCGCGCCGCTGGCAGGCGGCGTTCGACGCGCCCCCGGACGGCCCCGTAGCACTGCTGGTCTGGGGCGACCCATCGCTCTACGACAGCACGCTGCGCATCGCCGAGCGGCTGGAGCCGCGCCCGCGCGTCCGCGTCGTGCCCGGCATCACCGCGATCCAGGCGCTGACCGCGGCGCACGCGATCCCGCTCAACACCGTGAACGGCCCCGTGACGATCACCACCGGCCGCCGGCTGCACGACGAAGGCTGGCCGCCGGGCGCGGACACGATCGTCGTCATGCTGGATGCCGAATGCCGCTTCCGCGACCTCGACCCGGCCGGCCTGCACATCTGGTGGGGCGCCTACCTGGGCAGCGAGGACCAGATCCTGCGCAGCGGGCCCGTCGCCGAGACAGCCGACGACATCCTCGCCACCCGGCAAGCCGCGCGCGAGCGTCACGGCTGGATCATGGACACCTATCTGCTGCGCCGCGCGCCCTAGACCTCCGCGCGCGCCGGGATCGTCGGCGGCGCCGCGTTCAGCGTGTCGATCGCCAGGCCCGCCGCGCTCTTGTAGCCCGCCATGAAGGCCGCGCGCTCCTCGGGCGAGACGACCGAGTCGATGTCGTCGAACACGCCGCCGCAGCGGTCGTCGAGCAGGTTCAGCAGCCCGAACGGCCCCGCGCCCCGGTTGCGCAGCACCAGTCGCGAGATCGGCCCGCAAAGCTGCGCGTCGTAGGCCGACAGCGCCCGCGGCGTCACCCCGTGGCGCAGCATCTGCGCCCCCAGCACGCGCGCGTCGACGATCGCCTGGCTCGCCCCGTTCGAGCCCGTGGGATACATCGCGTGCGCCGCGTCGCCCATCAGCGCCACCGGCCCGTCCACCCAGGTGTCGACCGGGTCGCGGTCGATCATCGGGTTCTCGTAGGCGGTCTCGGCGCCCGACAACAGCGCCGGCACGTCCAGCCAGTCGTAGCGGTAGGCGTCGAAGTGGTGCAGGAAGGTCGACACCGGCACCGCGCGGAACCAGCCCTTGTGCGGCCAGGTGCCGTCGCCCTCCACCGTGACTTCGGCGATCCAGTTGAGCAGCGACAGCCCATCGGCATCCGGCCCCGAGATCGGGTAGATCACCATGCGCTGGCTGTGCGTCCCCAGCCCCACGAACGACGACGCGGTCCGCGGCGCCCGCGCGCGCACCGTGCCGCGCCACATCAGCGCGCCGCCCCAGTGGATCGGCGGCTGGTCGGGGTGCATCTGCGCCCGCACGGCCGAGTGGATGCCGTCGGCGCCGACCAGCAGCCGGCCGCGCAGCGTCTCGACGCCCGCGCCGCCCTCGACCGCCGCCTCGACCCCGGCATCCGTCGCGCGATAGCCGGTGACCCTGGCGCCCAGCCGCACCGCGCCCTTCCCCGCGCGCGCCACCAGCGTGCGGTACAGCAGCATGTGGAACGCCCCGCGATGGCAGGCGATCTGCGGCCAGGCATAGCCCGCATCGCGGCCGCGCGGCTCGGCATAGACCTCGCGGCCGTTGAGGCCCACCAGCGCCCATTCGCGGATCGGCAGGCCGACGCCGTGCAGCGCGTCCTCGTCCAACCCGAGGTCGATCAGTTCACGCACCGCATTGGGCTGCAGGTTGATGCCCACGCCCAGCGGCCGCATCTCGGACGCCGATTCGATCACCGTGAAAGGCACCCCGATCTGGTGCAGCGTCAGCGCCAGCGTCAGCCCGCCGATGCCGCCCCCGGCGATGATCACCCGTTCGTCCTGCATGCCGATCCTCCCCTTTTTCGCGCGCGACTTTGCCAGCCCGCGCCCGCGCAAGGCAAGACCGCACGCCTGCGTCACGAAGATATGCCCGGCGCGTGCGGAACGCGACCGGCCGGCGCGTCGTAGACCCTGTGAAGGACGGCGCGGATCGCGCGCCGGCAAACGACAAGAACAACGAAAGGACCGCGACCGATGAAGATCCTGATGATCCTGACCTCGCACGACACGCTGGGCGACACCGGGCGCCCGACCGGCTTCTGGCTCGAGGAATTCGCCGCCCCCTACTACGTTTTCCGCGACGCGGGCGCCGAGATCACGCTGGCCTCGCCCGCCGGCGGCCAGCCGCCGATCGACCCGGCCAGCGACGCCGACGACGCGCAGACCGACGCCACCCGCCGCTTCAAGGACGACGCCAC
>NZ_JBELMH010000003.1:46386-51974 GCF_042096055.1 Citreimonas sp.
GCGCTGGCCAACACCGTTGCGCTCTCGACCGTGTCCGAGGATGCCTTCGACGCGGTGTTCTATCCCGGCGGGCACGGCCCGCTCTGGGACCTGGCCGAGGACGCGCACAGCACCGCGCTGATCGAACGCTTCGCCGCCGCCGGCAAGCCCATCGGCGCGGTCTGCCACGCGCCGGCAGTGTTCAAGAACCCCAAGGGTGCCGACGGCCGCGCGCTGATCGCCGGGCGCATGGTCACCGGCTTCACCAATTCCGAGGAAAAGGCCGTGGGCCTGACCAAGGTGGTGCCGTTCCTGGTGCAGGACATGCTCAACGCCAATGGCGGCCACTACGAGAAGGGCGAGGATTGGGCATCCTTCGTGGTGATGGACGGCAACATCGTCACCGGCCAGAACCCGGCATCATCCGGCGAGGCCGCGCACAAGCTGATGGCGCTGGTCTGAGCGCGCGCCCCCGTCCGGGCCTGCGCCTAGGGGCGCGCCCGGGCGGGGAAGATGTCGGCCATCGCGGTCTCGAACGCGCCCCAGCTCATGGTGGCGGAATTCCCGGCATAGCCCTCGTAGAACGACTTGCCCGTCTCGGTGGGCAGGCCGGCCCAAATCCGCGCGAGGTTCAGCATGAACCGGTCGCGCGACAGCGCCCCGGAATCGAAGGCGTGCATGCCGGCCTGCGCCAGCAGACGGTCCGCCAGCCGGTCCTGCACCGCCGGCGAGAACCGGGTATGCGGGTCGATCTCAAGCGCCTCGACCAGCGCGCGCAGCGTGGACGGGATGAACTGGTAGCGCCCGATCGCGTGCGGCTGGCGCGGCGTGGCCTCGATCCAGGCATAGATCTCGGCGATCGTCATGCGCGTCGGCCGGTCCGGCGGCGGGATCTTCGCGCCATGCTGGACCGCGTCGAACCCGGCGCGCCCGGCCTCGGCCTTGGCGATGACGTCGCGCAGCCGCGACGCCCGCGCCGCCAGTGCGCCCACGAAGTCGGCGCCTGTGCCCCCCAGCCCCAGGCCTGCGCGCGGCGCCGGCTCCCACAATCCGCGGCCGTCGAGCATGGCGAACAGGCTCGGCCCGCCGGGCCGGTCGTCGTCCGAAGGCGCGCCCGCCTCGGGCTGCAGGATGCCGCGCGCGCCCGCGCCGAAGCCCGCGCCGTCCTCCATCGGGATGAAGGCCGCGCGGTCGGTGCGGAACACCCCTTCGGACAACAGCGACACGGGCGAGGCCCCGGCCCCGCCGCCAAGGGCCGCGGCGATCAACATGCCGGTGCAAAGCGTTCGCGTCATCTGGGCTCCGTTCTGGTTGCCGTGCGGGCATCCTGCCTGCCACAGGTTCAGATTCGGTTAGCCACGGCGGAACGGCCTTCGGACCGGTCTTTGCGACACCCCTCCGGAACGGCCCAAGTGTTGACGAAACATGAATCCGTCTCTGCAAGCCATTGATTTTCATAAGCCGCAATCCTGTCCCATCGTGGGACACCCCATGACGCCCCTTTCGCCATCGTCCCGCAGCCTGCCCGGATTCCGCACAATCCGGCCCCCGGCCCCGCCCGAACGCGCCCCGGCGCTTGACTTGCCCGCGCCGCCGGGGTCGATGGCCGCATGCTTCTTCTCAGCTCGCCCCCGCCCGACCGTCACACCCCATGGGAGGACGCCCAGGGCATCCTGATCGGCGCCACGCTGGTCGCCCTGTCGATCCAGTTCCTGCGCGCCGCCGAGCTGTTCACCGGCCAGATCGCCGGCCTCTCGCTGGTCATCGCCTACCCGACCGGCTGGTCCTTCGGCCTGATCTTCTTCGTGCTGAACCTGCCCTTCTACGTGCTGGCCGTGCGCCAGATCGGCTGGACCTTCACCCTGAAGAACTTCGCCGCCGTCACGCTGATGGCCTCGATCGCCGAGTCGCTGCCCCTGGTCCTCAGCGTCGGCCCGCTGCACCCCGCCCTCGGCGCCGGCCTCTTCGGCGTGCTCTCGGGCGTGGGGCTGCTGTCGCTCTTCCGCCACGGCGCCACGCTGGGCGGCGTCGGCATCGTGGCGCTGTGGCTGCAGGACACGCGCGGCATCAAGGCGGGCGCCACGCAGCTGGCCTTCGACCTGTGCGTCTTCCTCGTCGCGCTGACCCTGTTTCCCTGGCCGGTCGTTGCATGGTCGCTGCTGGGCGCGGTGATCCTGAACGGCGTGATCATCATCAACCACCGCCGCGACCGCTACATCGCGCGCTGAGCGTTTGCGCCGCCCTGCCCGTTCGGCAGGCACGTCACGCACTCACATGCCCATTTATCTTGCATCGCGCCCACGGCTTGGCCACGCTTGGCCAAGGGCGCTGTCCCGCGCCGGCCGCGCGGCGTAGATACGGGCGTCACGAATAAAACAGGTCCAACAGGGAGAGACCCACGTGTTCCACCGCACCATCGCCGTCACCGGCGCGCTGTTCGCCGCCACGATCGCCGGGGCGCAGACGACCGACATGCCCTTCGCGCTCGACTGGAAGTTCGAAGGCCCGGCGGCGCCCTACTTCGCCGCGATCGACCGCGGCTTCTTCGAGGACGAGGGCCTGAACGTCTCGATCGAGGCGGGCTCGGGCTCGGTCGACGTGATCCCGAAGGTCGCGACGGGCGCCTTCCCGGTCGGCTTCGGCGACATCAACAGCCTGATCAAGTTCCTCGACCAGAACCCCGACGCGCCGGTCAAGGCGGCGATGATGATCTACGACAAGCCCGCCTTCGCCATCGTCGGCCGCAAGAGCCAGGGCGTCGAGGCGCCGAAGGACCTGGAAGGCCGAGTGCTGGGCGCACCGCCGCCCGATGGCGCCTGGGCGCAGTTCCCGGCCTTCGCCAGCGCCAACGACCTAGACGTGGACTCGATCACCGTCGAGCCGGTGGGCTTCCCCACGCGCGAGCCGATGCTGGCCGAGGGCGAAGTGGACGCGATCACCGGCTTCTCGTTCAGCTCGGTGCTGAACCTCAAGCGCCTTGGCGTGCCCGAGGACGACATCAGCAACATCCTGATGGCGGATCACGGGCTTGACCTTTATGGCAACGCGATCCTGATCAACACCGACTATGCCGCCGAAAACCCCGAACTGATCGAGGGCTTCCTGCGCGCCGTGGCCATGGGCTGGGAAGACGTGCGCGAGAACCCCGAGGCCGGCATCGACAGCCTGATGGAGCGCAACCCCGCCGCCGACGCGGCGCTCGAGACCGAGCGGCTGCAGATGTCGATGGACCAGAACGTCTTCACCGAGTGGGTGAAGGAGAACGGGCTGGGCGTCATCGACCCCGCGCGCATGGACTCGGCCCTGGCGCAACTCGCCGAGACCTACGAGTTCCAGACCGAGCCCGACGCAAGCCTCTACTTCACCGACGAATACCTGCCCGAGGGCGGCTTCGACGTCGAGTGATCCGTTCCGGCGCGGCCCCGCGCCGGTTTCGCAACACCCGGCGCGGCCAAGCGGTCGCGCCGGCCTCCACCACAGGCCGCATGTGACCAACCTCATCGAAATCTCGGGCGTGCGCCACGCCTACAAGACAGACTCGGGCCCGTTGCCGGTGCTGGACGGGCTCGACATCGCGGTGCCCGAGGGCGGCTTCTGCGCCGTCGTCGGCCCGTCGGGTTGCGGTAAGTCCACGCTGACCAAGCTGATCGCCGGCCTGATGCGACCGGACCAGGGCCACGTGAAGCTGCACGGGACCGAGGTGACCTCGCCCCGCTCGACCGTGGGGATGGCGTTCCAGAACCCGGTGTTGCTGGAATGGCGCACGATCCTCGACAACGTGATCCTGCCGCTGGAGATCGTGCCCAACAGCCTGAGCCGCGCGCAGCGCGAGGACCGCGCGCGCAGCCTGCTGTCGATGGTCGGGCTGGAAGGCTTCGAGGACAAGCGCCCCTCCGAGCTGTCGGGCGGCATGCGGCAGCGCGCCTCGCTGTGCCGCGCGCTGGTGCACAAGCCCGAGGTGCTGATCCTCGACGAGCCGTTCGGCGCGCTCGACGCCTTCACGCGCGAGGATCTGTGGCAGATCATGCACCAGGTGAAGGAGCGCGAGCCCTTCACCGGCGTGCTGATCACCCACGACCTGCGCGAGAGCATCTTCCTGGCCGACCAGGTGATCGTGCTGTCCGGCCGGCCCGCGCGCACGCAATACGTGCTCGACGTGGGCACCAGCGGGCCGCGCGACCTGGACCACCTCTACACCGCCGAGGCCTCCGAGATGCTGGCGATCCTGCGCCACCAGATCGAGGTCGCACAGGGCCGCGCCGCGCCGCAGGCGGAAACGCCCGTCCGCGCGGTACGATAGGAGGCGACAGATGGCATACGTTCCCGAACACATGAGCGCCGAGCGGCCGCGCCGGGGCGCCGGCATCGCCGGTTTCCTGACGAGCCGCGCGGTCGTGGCGCCGATCGCCGCGGTCGTCGTCTTCCTGCTGCTGTGGGAGCTGATCGTCTGGATCAACGGCTGGCCTGACTACCTGATGGCCTCGCCCTCGGACCTTCCGGCGGCCTACGCGCAATACTGGGACCTGTTCCTCGTGATGGGCTGGCAGACGCTGTGGCGCACGATCGTGGGCCTCGTTCTGGCGGTGGTCGTGGGCGTCGGTTTCGGCATGGTCATGGGCTTTTCGCGCACGATGCGCGACGCGCTCTACCCGCTGCTGGTGGGCTTCAACGCGATACCCAAGGCGACCGTCGTGCCCATCGTGGCGTTGCTGTTCGTCGGCGCTCACGATTTCAATACGATCCTGATCGCCTTCATGATCTCGTTCTTCCCGATCGCCGTGTCGGTCAGCATCGGGCTGTCGACGCTTGAACCCGAGTACCGGGACATCCTGCGCAGCCTCGGTGCTTCGCAGACGACGATCTTCCGCAAGATCGCCCTGCCGAAGACGCTGCCGGAATTCTTCGGTGCGCTGAAGGTGTCGGTGACGCTGGCTTTCATCGGGACCAACCTGATGGAGATCGTGTCGCCTCACGGTCGCGGCTTGGGCGCGCTGTTCGACAGCGGCAAGACCAACAGCAACTATCCCCTGATGTTCGCCGTGCTGATCGCGCTCGCGTTCCTGGGGATCGTTCTCTACTACATCGTCGTCGCGCTCGAGAAGATCTTCGCCGGATGGGCGGAACGGCAGCCGGGCTGAGCGCCCGGCCGCCCCGGATCAGGCGCGTTCCATCGCGGCGATGACCTTGTCCGGCGTCGCCGGCAGTTCGAGCACGCGCGCGCCGCTGGCGTCGTAGATCGCGTTCAGGATCGCCGCGCCCGAGCCGGAAATGCCCAGCTCGCCCACGCCCTTCGACTGCATCGGGTTGGCGTGATCGTCGCGCACCGGCAGGAAATCCACCTGCATGTCCGACGGAACGTCGGCATGCGCGGCGACGTGATAGTTGGCGAGGTCACGGTTGGCGATGTGCCCGGTGCGGGGATCGTGCTCCAGCATCTCGGTCAGCGCGCCGCCCAGGCCCCAGACCATGCCGCCGAGCGCCTGCCCGCGCGCGGTCCGTTCGTTCAACACGCGGCCGATGTCGAACAGGCCCAGCATCCGACGCACGCGAACCTCGCCGGTCCAGCGATGCACGGCCACCTCGGCGAAATGCGCGCCGAAGCCGGACGA
>NZ_JBELMH010000003.1:52074-53693 GCF_042096055.1 Citreimonas sp.
CCGCGCGGCCGAGTCCTGCAGCGCGTTGGGGCGCGCGGCGGCCGCCATGCCGGTGCCGATCAGCCAGTCGCCCTCGGCCCGCGTGCCGGGTGCCGGGCGATCTGCCCAGCCGAAGCGGCGCGCGCCCTCGGTCAGACAATCGGCCAGGCGCTGCTCGCCGAAGGCCTGCCCGGTCATCGGGTGGCTTGTCGAGACGTTCCTGAGCCGCAGGTCCAGCGGGTCGATCCCGGCCTCCTTGGCCAGCATGTCCATCGCCACCTCGAGCGCGACCATGCCCACCGCCTCGCCCGGCGCGCGAACCGAGCCCGAGGGCGTGCGGTGGTGCCGCGCCACTTCCTGCGCGAAATGCATCGCCAGCGCGTCGTAGGTGAACTGCGACGCGCTGCTGACGGGTTCGGAAAACGCCTCGCCCGGCAGGTTGGACACCCGGTCGTCATGGGCCAGCGCCAGCAGTTTGCCGTCGGCATCCGTCGCCAGCCGCAGGTGCTGATGCGTCTCGGTCCGGCGCAGGACGGCGTCGAACACGGTCTGGCGCGCCATCACGACCCGCACCGGGCGGTCCAACTTGCGCGCCGCGATCGCGGCCGAGACCGCCTCGGCGCCGATGCCCAGCTTCGAGCCGAAGCCGCCGCCGACGTAGGGCGACAGGATGCGCACCCGCTCGGGGTCCACATCCAGCGCGTCGGCGAGTTCGTACCGGTTGAAGGCGACCATCTGCAGCGATCCGCGCAGCAGCAGGTTCTCGCCCTGCCACTCGGCGACCGCGGCATGCGGCTCCATCGCCGCGGCGGCATGACCGGGCGTGCGAAAGGTCACGTCGACCCGGGCGGCGGCGCGGTTCCAGGCGTCGTCCCAGTCCCCGCGGGTCTGGGGATCGTCCCGCTCGACCTCGGACGCGGTGTCGGGATCGACCTCGGCGGGCTCCGAGTCGTAGCTGACCGCCAGCCGCAGCGCGCCGTCGCGCGCGGCCTCGAACGTCTCGGCCACAACCAGCGCGATCGGCTGGCCGTGGTAATGAACCTCGCCGTCGGGACGGATCGGGCTTTCGCCAGCGGTGCCCTGCGCCGGGTTGCGCACGAAATGCGGCCCATGGAAGACGCCCAGCAGGCCGGGGATGCCGGCGATCGACTTCTCATCGATCGACGTCACGCGGCCGCGCGTTACCGTCGCACGGACCAGCACACCGTGGGCGCAGCCCTCGGGCAGGTGGTCGGCGGCGTAATCGGCGGTGCCGGTGACCTTTGCCAGCCCGTCGGGGCGCGGCATCGCGGTGCCGATCAGACCCTGCCGCGTCGAGTCGAGAAGCCGCGCCTGCGGTTCGTCCATCTTGAAATCGAAGGTCATGCGAAGGTCTCCGCCTTGTCGGTTCCGGTCGCGGCCTCGGACAGGCCCGTCACCTCGTGCAGCACCGATTGCAGCGTCCGGCGCAGCAGCGGCAGCTTGTAGGCGGTGTCGGGGTTCGGAGCCGCGCTTTCGGTCAGCGTCTCGGCCGCGCGCCGAAACAGGTCGGCATCCGGCGTCTCGCCGATCAGAGCGTCGGTCACTGACGCATCCACCCAAGGGCGCGGGGCGACGCTGCCGAAGGCCAGCGACAGGTCGGCGATCCGCCCGTCGCGCAT
>NZ_JBELMH010000003.1:53793-60680 GCF_042096055.1 Citreimonas sp.
AGCACGCGCAGGCCCACGGCCATGTCGGACGGGTGCGCGGCCAGACACGCCTCGGACGTGCCGAACACTGCCAGCATGCTCCCCGCGCCGCCCTGCGCGGCGCAGCCGGCACCCGGCTCGCGCTTGTTGCAGGCCATGGCGGGGTCATAGAAATACGGGCAGCGCGTGCGCTGCAGCAGGTTGCCGCCGGTGGTCGCCTTGTTGCGGATCTGCCCCGAGGCGCCGGCCAGAATGGCGCGCGCCAGCACCGGGTAACCCGCGCGGATGCGCCGGTCGGCGGCAAGGTCGGTGTTGTTGACCAGCGCGCCGATGCGCAGACCGTCGCCGTCGGCCTCGATCCGGTCGAGTCCGGGGATGCGGTTGATGTCCACCAGCGTGTCGGGAACCTCGACCTGCAGCTTCATCAGGTCCAGCAGGTTGGTGCCGCCGGCGATGATGCGGCCGCCATCGGCGACCGTCTCCAAGCTTTCGGCGCGGCGATAATCGAAAGGTCTCATTCCGCCGCCTCCGCCGCGCGGGCGATGGCCGCGCGGATCATCGGGTAGGCCGAGCAGCGGCAGAGGTTGCCGCTCATCCGCTCGGCGAGTTCCTCGTCGCTCATGCCGTCGATGTCGCCCAGCGAGGACGAGACATGCGAGGGGTCGCCCCGGCCGATCTCTTCCAGCATCGCGCTGGCCGACATGATCTGACCCGAGGTGCAGAAGCCGCACTGGAACCCGTCGCAGGCCTGAAAGCTCGCCTGCATGGTGCCCGGCGCGTCGGGCGTGCCGAGGCCCTCGATGGTGGTGATCTCGTCGCCGTCGTGCATCGCCGCCAGCGTCAGGCAGGAATTCACCCGGCGGCCGTTCACGTGCACCGTGCAGGCGCCGCATTGACCGTGGTCGCAGCCCTTCTTGGTGCCGGTCAGGCCGATCTGGTCGCGTATCGCGTCGAGCAGGCTTACCCGCTCGTCATGGCTCAGGTCATGGCGTACGCCATTGACGGTCAGTGTCGTGCGCATGGAAGCTCCGTCCCGCTGGTGCAAGGCGGCCCCGCCCCACGGGGACCGTGAGGAATACGTGCGCGACAGGATATTGTTCCCGCCCGACATGCGCCGCCGGGGGAACAGGCCCCGCGCCGGACCGGATGGCCGGCGCGGGGCGACTCACATCGCCATGGACGGCAACCACAGGACGATCGCCGGGAACGCCACCAGAAGCCCGATGGTGATCGCGTCGGCGACGAAGAACGGCGTCACGCCGCGGAACACGTCCTGGACCGAGATGTCGGGCTGCACGCCCGCGACGACGAAGCAGTTGAGGCCGATGGGCGGCGTGATCAGACAGAACTCGGCCATCTTCACGACCAGGATCCCGAACCAGACCGCACACATCGGCCCCGACATGCCGAAGGCGCTGTCCTCGGCGGTCACCATAAGGCCCCCGTTCAGTGCCATGACCGCCGGGTAGACCACCGGCAGCGTCAGCAGCAGCATCCCGATCGCGTCCATGAACATACCCAGCACGGCATAGGCCAGCAGGATGCAGATCAGGATCAGCATGGGCGAATAGGGCAGCCCGCTGATCCAGTCCGCGAAGGCCGAGGGCAGGTCCGCGAAGCCCAGGAAGCGCACGTAGATCAGCACGCCCCAGATGATCGCGAAGATCATGATCGACAGCTTGGCGGTCTCGACCAGCGCGTCGCGCAGCTCGGGCAGGCGCATGCCGTGCCACAGAGCCATGAGGAACACGAGGAAGGCGCCGATCGCGCCGCCCTCGGTCGGCGTGCCCCAGGCGTCGCCGCCGAACGGGTTGTAGACGAAGAAGATGATGATCACGACGACCGCCACGATCGGCAGCGCCGGCGGCAGCGAGACGAAGCGTTCGCGCCACGTGAAGCCGCCCACCGGCGGGCCGAAGCCCTTGATGGTCAGCGCGAGGATGATGATCAGCGCGGCGTAGACCAGCGCCGAGAAGACGCCGGGGATGAAGCCCGCCAGCAGCAGCCGGCCCACGTCCTGCTCGACGATGATGGCGTAGATCACCAGGATCGCCGAGGGCGGGATCAGCGAGGCGAGCGTGCCGCCCGCGGCCACGACGCCCGCGGCGAACCGCTTGTCGTAGCCGACCTTCAGCATCTCGGGGATGGCGATCCGCGCGAACACGGCCGCGGTGGCGACCGAGGCGCCCGACACCGCAGCGAAGCCCGCGGTGGCGAAGACTGTCGACACCGCCAGCCCGCCCGGCACCCAGGCGATCCAGCGCTTGGCGGCCTCGAACAGGGCACGGGTGAGGCCCGCGTAATAGGCGAGGTAGCCGATCAGGATGAAGGTGGGGATCAGGCTCAGCGCCTGGCTGGCCACCTTGCCGTGGGGGACCTGCCCCGCGGTCTTGACCGCGACGCCGAGCGCCCAGCCGAAACGTTCGGGATCATATCCCGAGCGGTCCCAGAAGATCCACACGAGGCCGACCAGACCGGCGAGCGCCGCGGCGAAGGCCACGCGCATGCCGAGGACGACCATGACCAGCAGGCCGCCGGTGACCCAAAGTCCGATTTCGGTGGATTCCATCAGTCGTGCCCCCGCACCTGTTCGGCCTCGGCGGCCGCGACCTCTGCGGCCGATTGCACCAGCGGCACGGCCACCGGTTCCTGCAGCCCCAGGACGAAGGCCCGACCGTAGCCCCAAAGTTGCAGCACCAGCCGCACGCACAGCACCGAGAACGCCACCGGCACGACCAGTTTGGCGGGCCACAGCGGCAGGTTGATGTCGATCGAGCTGTCACGCGAGCACAGCGGCCGCGAGCAGTCGAAGCTGCGGTCGAAATGCGCCCAGGTGCCCCAGACCAGCAGGATCATCAGCACCAGGACGCCCAGCGTGGTGATGAACTCGGCCGCCCAGAGCGCGCGACCCTTCAGCGCCCCCACGACGATGTCCATGCGGATGTGTCCGCCCAGTCGCTGCACGTAGGATATGCCGAAGATCGCGATCAGCGGCATCGCCGCCTCGATCCAGTCGACGTAGCCGCGCAGCGGTTCGTTGAACAGGTTGCGCCCCGACACCGACACCACCGCCAACACCATCAACGCGAAGGCGCCCAGCCCCGACACCAGCGCCATGCTCCATTCCGCTTTCGCCAGCCCCCGGTCCAACCGGCTGAGCAGGCTGTCATCCTCGAGAACCGATGCTGCCCCCGCCATGTGCGCCCCCCGTCACATGTTTCCGTCCAAGACTCGCATGCCCGGCCCGCTGGGCGGACCGGCCGTCGAGCCGTGACGGTCCCCGGAGCATGCCCCGGGGACCGGCCAAGCCTCAGTTGCTGGCGCGGTGCTCTTCCAGCGTCTCGAAGACGAGGTCGTAGAGCTCCTGCGCAGGCAGACCCTGCGCGCTCATGTCCTCGATCCAGGCCTGGTGGATCGGATCGCCGGCCACCCGCTTGAACTCGGCCAGCTGCTCGTCCGAGATCATGACCTTCTCGACGCCCTTCTCTTCCAGCACCTCGTCCCAGCGCTGCAGCAGCTGGGCGTAGTTCTCGAGGTAGTAGTCGATCGACTCGTCGACGCTTTCGTCGAAGATCGCCTTGTGCTCGTCCGACAGCATCTCGTAGGCGTCGATGTTGACGACGATCGGGCAGTTGACCGTGCCGGGGTTCAGGTTCGCGGTCCACCAGTCGGCGCGGTTGATCGTGCCGAAGGACAGGTGCGCGTGCTGCGCGAAGGCGACCGTGTCGACGACGCCCGATTCCATCGCCTGGTACGCTTCCGAGGACGTGACCGAGGTCGGCACGCCGCCCACGGCGCTGAACGCCTCGCCCAAGCCCCCGGTGGCGCGCACGCGCATGCCGTCGAACTCGGCCAGTTCGTCGCGCGGCTCGCCCGTGCCCACGAGGTTGTACTGCGGCATCGGCGAGGTCATCACCATCTTGGCGTTCCACTGCGCCATCTCGTCGGCCACCGCCGGGTGGTCGTAGATCGCGTGGCTGACGGCGACCTCCTCCTCGAGGTTCGACACGCCCAGGAACGGCAGTTCCAGCACGGTGATCGCGCGGTTCTTGTCGGGGTGGTAGCCGGCGCAGAACTGCGCCATCTCGAACGCCCCGATCGAGATCCCGTCGAGGTTCTCGGTGTTGTTGGACAGGCCGCCGTAGCTGATGTTCATGGTGAAGTCGCCGCCCGACTTTTCCTCGACCAGCTCGGCCAGCTTGTGCACGTGCTCGGTGAAGGCGCGGCGCGAGCCCCAGACCGACACGTTCCACTCGGTGGCAAGCGCTTCGCCCGCGAAGGTGACCGCGATCGCGGTCGTCAGAAGTTTCGCCGTCATCGACGTCATTTTACGTCCTCCCAGTTGTTGTTCTGCGACGGTTCGTTCCGTCTTGAGCCCTGAACCCTACGGAAACGACGCCGGGACGCAAGCCTTCTTCCGGTCGGCTGCGACCGGGTGCCGGCGTCGCGGCTCGCCCTGCCCTAGCGCTGCGGCAGCCGGACGGCCGCGTCGAGGCGGATCACGGTGCCGTTGAGATACGCGTTCTCGACGATCTGGCAGACCATCTGCGCGTATTCGCCCGGCTCGCCCAGGCGGTGCGGAAACGGGATGTTGGCGACGATCCCGGCGGTGGTCTCCTCGGGCAGGCCCTGCATCATCGGCGTGTCGAACAGCCCCGGCGCGATGGCCATGACGCGGATGCCCAGCTTGGCCATGTCGCGTGCGGCCGGCAGGCACAACGACGCGATGCCGCCCTTGGATGCCGCATAGGCAGCCTGCCCGATCTGCCCGTCTTGATAGGCGACCGAGGCGGTGTTGACCACGACGCCGCGCTCGCCGCCCTCCAGCGGCTCGAGCTCGGACATCGCGCGGGCGGCGTGCGACATCACGGTGTAGGTCCCGATCAGGTTGACGCGGATCGTGCGCTCGAAAAGGTCGACGGCCAGCTTGCCCTCGCGGCCGACGACCCGCGCGGCACCCGCCACGCCCGCGCAGTTCACCGCGATGCGCGGGGCGCCCAGCCGCTCGACCACCTGCGCCACCGCCGCCTCGACCGAGGCCGCGTCGCCCACGTCGGCCTGCACCGCGATCCCGCCGATCTCATCGGCCATGCGCGCGGCACCCTCGCCGTCGAAATCCAGCACCGCCACGCGCGCGCCCTCGGCCGCCAACCGCTTCGCCGTCGCAGCCCCCAGCCCGCTCGCCGCGCCGGTCACCAGCGCCACCTGTCCCTCGATGCGCATGCCGCGCCCTCCTTCTTCAGCTTGAAAATACCCCAGGGGCGCGGGGGCAGTGCCCCCGCCTGCCCGTCCCTAAAGCAGGAACAGCGTGATCGACGGGAACGCCACCAGGATCGCCACCCGCACGATGTCCGATCCCACGTAATACATCACCGCGCGGTAGGTCGACGCGATCGGCGTCGTGGGGTCCATCGCGTTGATCACGAACAAGTTCATGCCCACCGGCGGCGTGATCAGCCCGACCTCGACCACGATCAGCACCAGGATGCCGAACCAGATCGCCACATGCTCGGCCGACATGCCGAAATCCAGCACCGAGATCACCGGGTAGAAGATCGGCACGGTCAGCAGGATCATCGACAGGCTGTCCATGACGCAGCCGAAGACGAGGTAGAGCGCGAGGATCACGCACAGCACCAGCACCGGGGCGAGGCCAAGCTCGACCACCCAGGTCGCCAGCTCCTGCGGCACCTGCGTCAGCGCGAGGAACCCGTTGTAGAAGGCCGCACCCAGCACGATGAAGAAGATCATCGCGGTCGACCGCGCGGTGTCGGAGAAGCTTTCGAGCAGCGTGGCCCTGGTCAGCCCGCCGTTCAGAAACGCGATCAGGCCCGTGCCGAACGCGCCCACCGCCGCGCCCTCGGTCGGGGTGAAGATACCGCCGTAGATGCCGCCCACCACCGCGATGAACACCAGCAGTACCGGCCAGACGTCGAGCAGCCGGCGCCAACGGTCGGCCATGGGAACCGCTTCGCGCACGCCCGCGGCACCGGGGTTGCGGCGCACGTAGATCTGAACCGCGATCATGTAGCCGATCGCCGCCAGCACGCCCGGCACGAAGGCCGCGAGGAACAGCTTGGCGATGTTCTGCTCGGTCAGGATCGCGTAGATCACCAAAACGACCGAAGGCGGGATCAGGATTCCCAGCGTGCCCCCCGCCGCCAGCGTCGCGGTGGAAAAGCCACCCTCGTAGCCATAGCGCTTCAGTTCCGGCAGGGCGACGCGGCTCATCGTGGCCGCCGTGGCAAGACTCGACCCGCAGATCGCGCCGAAGCCGGCGCAGGACCCGATCGCCGCCATCGCGACGCCGCCGCGGCGGTGCCCCAGAAAGCCCTCGGCCGCGCGGAACAGCGCCTGGCTCATGCCCCCGAGCGTCGCGAAGTAACCCATCAGCAGGAACATCGGCACGATCGACAGCGAGTAGCTGGAGAACGTCGTGTAGGCCTCGGTCTTCATCCGCGCGAGCGCCATGTTGGTGCTGCCGGTGACCATCGTCAGTCCGACGAAGCCGGTGACGAACATCGCAAGCCCGATGGGCACACGCAGGAAGATCAGCGCCAGCAGCGCCGGAAAGGACCAGATTCCGATCTCGAGCGTGCTCATGCCGGGCGCCCCGCCGCACCGATGACCGCGTGGCCGGTGGTGGCCTCGTAAAGCCGCAGCAGCGCCATGTAGACGCCCGCCGCGGCGGCCGCGGCAGCGCCCGCGAGGCTGGCGGCATAGGACCACCAGATCGGGAATTGCAGCAGCATCGTGGTCTGGCCGGATTGCATGTTGCGTTCGAGCGCCGCGTAAAGCTGCACCGCGATCGTCACCAGGACCACGGCGAACAGCGTCTCTGTCAGGAAGATCAGCCCGCGCTTGGCGCGCATCGGCAGCGCGTCGGTGAACACGTCGACCGAGGCATG
>NZ_JBELMH010000003.1:60780-79801 GCF_042096055.1 Citreimonas sp.
GCCCGCGCTTGGCGCGCATCGGCAGCGCGTCGGTGAACACGTCGACCGAGGCATGGCCGGCGGTCACCTGGCAGAACGGCAGGAAGGCGAAGATGCAGAAGGCCATGCCGGCCTCGACCAGTTCGAAATCGCCAGGGATCGCGCCGATCCCGGCATCGATCAGCCCCTGCGCCAGACCCGGCGCGATGGACATCGCCAGATCGGTCGCCAGCGCACCGTTCAGCGCGCGCCCGGCGATCGACAAGCAGGTGATCAGCACCAGCACGCTCAACACCGTGCCACCGATCACCGCAAAGCCCCGCGCCAGCCGCACCACGGTCAGATGAAGCCGCAGCATGTCTTCCCCCTCGTCATGGACGGGGCGGGCCGTTCATCCCGGTCCGCCCCGCTTTCGATTGTCCGCGTCCTGGGCCGGCGGCGCGCTCTCCCAAACGCGCCGCCAGCCCCGCAGGCCTTTTAGTTCGAGGCCTGGTATTCGTCCATCAGCGCGCGCGCCTGGTCGATCAGCGCCTGGCCGTCGATGCCGCGGCTGTCCATGTCGGCGACCCAGGATTCGTAGATCGGCCGCGCGAGCGATTCCCACTCGGACGTGTCCGAGACGGTGATGATGTTGTTGCCCATGTCGACGGCGATCTGGCGCGCGGGCTCGTCGTAATCGGCCATCGTGCCGCCCGCGAAGACCGAGAATTCCAGACCGGACTGCTCCATCAGGATCTGTTGCAGGTCCTCGGGCATCGCCTCGAACTTGTCCTCGTTCATCGCCAGCACGAAGGTCAGCGTGTAAAGCGCGGGGCCCTCGAACTCGGTGTGGTTCGAAACCAGCTCGGGCACCTTGATGGACGGCGTGACCTC
Source organism: Citreimonas sp. (assembly GCF_042096055.1). Taxonomy (NCBI): domain Bacteria; kingdom Pseudomonadati; phylum Pseudomonadota; class Alphaproteobacteria; order Rhodobacterales; family Roseobacteraceae; genus Citreimonas; species Citreimonas sp. The sequence goes on from NZ_JBELMH010000003.1 coordinate 61,633, forward strand.
CCACGGGATGGTGGTGCCGTCGATCACGCCCTTGGACAGCGCCTCGGGGATGGCGGGCACCGGCAGGCCGATCGATTCCGCGCCCACGCGGGTCAGCAGGTCGTTGACCAGGCGCGAGCCGCCGCGGATCTTCATGCCCTGAAGGTCGGACGGCTGCTGCACCGGCTCGTTGGTGTGGAACACGCCCGGGCCGTGCACCCAGGTCCCGAGGATCTTGACGCCCTCGAAATCGGCGTCCTGCATGTGCTCCTCGAACATCTTCCAGTAGGCGTAGGACCCGGCGCGCGCATCCTCGACCATGAAGGGCAGCTCGAACACCTCGGTCTGCGGGAAGCGGCCGGGGGTGTAGCCGACCACGGTCCAGACGATGTCGGCGACGCCGTCGATGGCCTGATCCATCAGCTCGGGCGGGGTGCCGCCCAGCTGCATCGACGGGAAATGGTTGATCTCGATCCGGCCGTCGCTGGCCTCTTCGACGTCCTCGATCCAGACGTCGAGGATATGCGTCGGCACGTTGGCCTGCGCGGGCAGGAACTGGTGCAGGTTCAGCGTCACCTCCTGCGCCGAGGCGGTGCCTGCGATCATCGCCGCGGCGACGGCGCCGGCGGTGCGTTTCAGTATGGTTCTGCGTGTGGTCATGTCGTCCTCCCTGTTGACGGCAGAGCCGGCGTCGCGGCGCGTCGTTAACAGCGCACCGTCGGCTCGCGGGCGGCTTCACCATGCGCGGGGACGCGGCCGAACGAAAGGGGCAAATGCGGCGCGGGGCTGTCTTTTCACGCGCCGGCGGGTGCGCGTCAGGGGTTCGCGCGGCGGGTCGCGTCCTCGATCAGGTCGGCCAGCTTGCGCGCCTCGGCTTCGCCGTCATGCATCGCCTCGACCCGGGCGCGCCCGGACCGGCCCATCGCCAGCAGCCGGTCGCGCGGCGCCGTGACCGCCGAGACCATCGCATCGGCCAGCCCCTCGACATCGCCCGCGGCCACGCGCCAGCCGCAGGTGTCGTCGACCAGTTCGGGAATGCCGGCGACCCATGTCGTGACGACCGGCCGGCGCAGCGCGAAGGCCTCCATGATCACCACGGGCAGGCCCTCGGCGAAGCTGGCGAGCACCAGCGCGCGGGCGGCGCAGACGTGATCGCGCACCGCCGCCTCGTCCGCCCAGCCGGCGAGCGTCACCGTCGCGCCCAACCCCAGCGCGGTGATCCGCGCCTCGATACTCGGACGCAGCGGGCCGTCGCCCACCAGGACAAGGCGGAAACCCGGCACGCGCGCCGCGACACGCGCGGCGGCCTCCATCAGCACCAGGTGTCCCTTCTGCTCGGACAGGCGTCCGACGCAGACCAGCACGGGCGCGTCGGGCGGCGCCGAGGCCGCTCCGTCGAACCCCGCGAGGTCGAGCCCGCAGCGAACCACGGCGATGCGCGCCTCCGGAGCCCAACGGCGCAGCTGGCTGGTGCCGAAATGGCTGATCGCCACGGCGAAAGCCGCGCCCGACAGCTTGTCGTCCAGCGACAGGGCGCGCGGCGCGTCGAACTCCTCGGGGCCGTGGGCGGTGAAGCTGTAGGTCAGGCCCGACAGTCGTGCCGCCAGCAGAGCGACTGCCGCAGGATTGGTGCCGAAATGGGCGTGGATGTGGTGGGCACCGGTGGCCCGGCAGCGCCGCGCCACGTGCGCCGCCTCGGCGAGGTAGACCAGGTGCACCAGGCGTCCGCGCTCGGACCGGGCGCCCATGCGCCACGCGGCGCGGGCCGCCGACCACGCCGCGCCCGGCGCGCGCACGGCCTCGGCCAGAAGGTCGGTCAGCAGGTGCAGCGCCCCCTGCCCCAGAACGCGGTGGGTGCGCGCGGCCTCTGCCGCCAGCGTGGGATGATCCTCGTCCGGCGGCGTGCCGCGGATCGCCACGCGGTCGATCTGCCAGCCCAGCCGCTCCATCGCGGCGATCTCGCGCGCGATGAAGGTGTGGCTGAGCTTGGGATACTGGTTCATCAGCCACAGCGCGCGGCGCGGTGGCGTCATCCGGGGCGCCCCGCTGGCACGGCGACGACCCCGAGGGCGCGGAGCGAGGCGGACGGCATGACGGCATCTCCCGGAAAGGCAGGCCAAGACTTGGCCCAACCTTGTGCCGCGCGCAAGGGGACGGCGGGCGGGGCGATGGGCGCAGCCCGAGCGCCGTGTGCCGTCTTGCGCCCCCGCACCGGTCAGGCGGCGCGCGACAGGCCCAGCAGCAGGTCGGTCACGAGTGCCGCCGCATCCACGTTGACGGCGCGCGCATGCCGCGCGCGAGCGCCCGTCTCGGCCACCGCCTGCGCCCAGCGGCGCGCCGCGGCCGGGTCGGGCGCCAGACGACGCAGCACGACACCCTCGTCCGGCGCGAGATCCAGCGCCGGGCCGACCCCGGTGACGCCGGTGCGTGCGATCCGCGCGGCCAGCAGGTCCAGCAGCGTCAGCACCAGGTCCAGCCGTTCCTCGCGCCCGCGTCCAGCGCAGCTGTCGGCCAGCGCCATCAGGTGCGCACGATCGGGCGCGGGCGCGCCGGCCAGCACGGTCACCAGCTCGCGGTAGAGCGTCAGCCCGTCCAGCGCGGCCAGCCGCATCGCGGCGCCCACCGAGCCCGCCGACAGTTCGGCGAAGGCGGGCGCGTCGCCGGGCGCGATCTCGGCCCCCGCCTGGTCCAGCGCGCGCGCCATGTCGTCCGCGCCCAGCGGCGACAATCGCAGCGTCCGGCAGCGTGACCGGATCGTCGGCAGCAGGCCAGCGGGCTGGTGGCTGATCAGCAGCATCGTGGTGCGGGCGGGCGGCTCCTCGAGCATCTTGAGGATGGCGTTCGCCGCCTGCGTGTTCAGCGCGTCCGCATCGTCGACGATCACCACGCGCCGCCCGCCGTCGGTGGCCGAGAGCGCGAGGTAGCCGCGCAGCTTGCGCACCTCGTCGACGCGGATCATGTCGGAAAAGCGTCCCTCCTGGACCGCCTTCTCTCGGTCGCGCTCGGACGTGCCCGCGCCGCCCCGGCGCAGCAGGAAAACGCCGGGATCCGACAGAGCACGGACTCGGCGCGCGACCGGGTGGTCGGGTGCGACGTGCAGCGTGTCGGGCGCCGGCGGCGCGCCGAACAGGCCATCATCGTCCGCTGGGGGCATCGCCAGCAGAAAGCGCGCCATCTCCCAGGCCAGCGTCGCCTTGCCCACCCCGCGCGGGCCGGTCAGCAGCCAGCCGTGGTGCAGCCGGCCCGAAGCGTGGCCGGCCAGGAACTCGGCCGCCTCGGCATCGTGGCCGAAGACGCGGTCGGCCTCGCGCGGATGCGGCGCGCCCGGAATCCGGTCGGGCTCGGGCAGCGCGTCGTCGCTCATGAGGCGGCCCGCAGCGGCGCGCGGATCGCGGCGGCGACGTCCTCGGCCACGGCTTGCTCGGTCCGGTTGCCGTCGATCACGCGGAACCGGTCGGCGAACTCGGCCGCCAGCGCCAGGAAACCCGCGCGCATGCGTTCCTGCAGACCCACGCCGAAATCCTCGAAGCGTTCCTCGGCGCCGGCACGCGCCTTGGCTCGTTTGAGCGCGGCGGCCGGTTCCATGTCGATCAGCAGCGTGAGGTCGGGCTCGACCCCGATCATCAGCGCGTGCAGCTGGTCGGCAGCACCGCGCAGGTCGCCGCGCGACAGGCCCTGATACATCCGCGTGCTGTCGGCGAAGCGGTCGCAGATCACGACACGCCCGGCGTCGAGCGCGGGGCGAATCGTGCGTTCCAGGTGATCGCGGCGCGCCGCGTTGAACAGCAGAAGCTCGGTCTCGGCGGACCAGCGGTCGGGATCGCCCTGCAGGACCAGCGAGCGGATCTCCTCGGCGCCGGGGCTGCCGCCGGGCTCGCGCGTCAGGACGACGTCGTGCCCCTCGGCGCGCAGGGCGTGGGCCAGCAGGCGCGCCTGGGTGGACTTGCCCGACCCGTCGATCCCCTCGAAACTGACGAAAAGCCCGCGGCGCGCGCTCACATGGCCTCCTCGGCGGGGCTGTCCTTAGCGCCGCCGGCGACGCGCGCCAGCAGCGTGCGGCCGACGGTCATGACACGGTCGACCGGACCGCTGCCCGACACCGCGTGTTCGGCGTAAAGCGGCACGCGCGTTTCGGGCAGGCTCTCGGGGCGGATGATCAGCTCGGCCAGTTGCTGGCCCGCGCGCACCGGTGCGTCGATCGGACCGGTATAGACCACCTCGGCCTGCAGCGTGGCGACGGGGCTCGACGGCAGCAGCAGCGTCACGTCGCGGTCGGCGACCAGACCCACGCTGTCCTCGGCGCCCAGCCACAGGTCGGCGCGGGCGACGGCCTCGCCCTCGGTCACCACGGTGCGCTCGGCGAATTGCCGAAAGGCCCAGTTCACGATGGATTCGGACTCGTTGGCACGCGCCTGCGTGCTGTCGAGGCCGGTGATGGCGAAGATCACGCGCCGCCCGTCCTGCGTGGCCGACCCGACGAGGCCGTAGCCCGCTTCCTGCGTGTGCCCGGTCTTGAGCCCGTCGGCGCCGATCCCGAGGCCCAGCAGCGGGTTGCGGTTAAACCGGTTCGCGCGCTCGTTTTCGTCGAACAGGAATTCCTCTTCGGCGAACATCTCGTAGAACTCGGGGAAGTCCTCGATCAGGTGGCGCGCCAGCAGCACCAGGTCGCGCATTGACATGCGGTGTCCCTCGGCGGGCCAGCCGCTGGCGTTGCGGAAGGTCGAGTTGGTCATGCCCAGCTGCTGGGCGCGCTGCGTCATCAGCTCGGCAAAGCCGTCCTCGGTGCCGGTGGGGCTCAGCTCCTCGGCGAGGACGACGCTGGCGTCGTTGCCGGACAGCACGACGACCCCGCGCAGCAGGTCCTGGACGCTGACACGCTCGTTCTCCTCGAGGAACATGGTCGAACCACCGAAGCTCGCCGCGTGGCCCGAGACGCGCAGCTCTTCGTCCAGGGAAAGACGCCCGTCGCGCACCGCCTCGAAGGCGATATAGAGCGTCATCAGCTTGGACATCGACGCGGGCGGCAGCGGCGTGTCGGCGTTCTTCGACAGCAGCACCGTGCCGGTGGTCTGGTCGAGCACGAAGGCGGCCTCGGCCGTGGTGTCGAAGGCCTGCGCGGGCAGCGACAGGCCGAGCGTCAGCGCCGCGGCGGCGATCAGGGTGCGGGTGAGACGGATCATGGCGTGGGTCCTGTTTCCCGGGGCATGTGCGAGTCGCATCGCACACGTTATCGACGATCGCGGCGCCTGTGTCATCCCGCAGGACCCGTTCTGCGACGCCGGGTCAGGCGCCGTGCTAGCCACTGACCGCGTAAGCGTCGGTGAAGCCCGAGGCCTTGATCTGCTCGAGCAGCGTCGCGCGTTCGGCGGCGGTCTGCGCCGGGCCGACCACGACGCGCCAGAAGGTCTTGCCGCTCGAGGTCTCCTGCTTGACGCTGGGTACCATGCCGGCCTGGCGCATCGCCGTGGCGGTGTTCTCGGCGTTCTGCTCGACGCTGAAGATGCCAATCTGGATGTAGGGCCGGTCGAGCGCGCTGGTGGCTGGCGCGGCCGGTGCCGGAGCGGGCGTCGCCTGCACCGCGGGCGCGGCCGGGGTGGCGGCCTGCGCCGGTTCCAGCGCGGCGGTCTCGATGTCCAGCGCGGACTCGCCAAGCGTGTCGTCCAGCCCCGCCTCGCTCACCGCCGGGGCGGCGGGCAGCGTGCCGGGCTCGACCGTCTCGCGGCGCAGCGCGACCACGTCGAGGTTGGTGGGCTGACCCGCCAGCATGCCCAGCGCGGCGGCGGCGTCCGAAGAGATCTGCAGCCGCGGGCCCGGCGTCTCGCGCTCGCGCCGGAACAGGGCGCCGATGACGACCTGGCCGTTCTGCTGGTTGCGGATGATCACGCGCTCGGGCTCGTCCACGTCGGGATGCGCGGCCCAGACGCCGCCCAGCGACGGGCGGCCGTCCCAAAGCCCCGCCTCGGTGGCCTGGAAGACCTCGGGCGCCTCGATGTCGCGTTCGGTCGCCTGCGGGGCGGTGCCTGCCGCGGCCGGGGCGGCGCCCTCGCCGCGCGCGAAGGGATTCTTCCCCTCGGCGCAGGCCGAAAGCGCGAAAAGCCCGGCGACAAGAAGGACATGACGGCCGGCGCGGCCGGCCCTGGTCGACGTGGAACGGATCATGAAGCTGCCTCGTGCCTTGCCTTGATCATGCGCGGATGCGTCCGCTGCGCTGCCTCGGACGGATGTCTGCTGCATCCTTCGCGCGGACGATACCGGGTTCATGCCCGCAAGGAAAGCGTTTCGGGCGCACGCGTGCCGCCGGTCGGCGCGGACGCGCCGCCGGCGAAGGCGGTTCCAAGGCTCGCGCCCGCCAGCGTATTCAGACGATGCCACCGTCGATCAGCCGGTGCGCCAGCCCGGCATAGGCCTGTGCCATGGGGCCGTCGCCCAGCGCGATCGGCGTGCCGGCATCGCCCGCCAGCCGCGTCTCGAGGTCGATCGGCAACTGGCCCAGCAGCGGGATGCCCAGCCGCTCGGCCTCGCGCGTGACGCCGCCGTGACCGAAGATGTGGTGCTCGGACCCGCAATCGGGGCAGACGAACACGGCCATGTTCTCGATCAGGCCCAGCACCGGGGTCTTGAGCGTGGCGAAGGCGTCGAGCGCCTTGCGCGCGTCCAGTAGCGCCACGTCCTGCGGGGTCGACACGACGATGGCGCCGGTCACCTGCGATTTCTGGCACAACGACAACTGTACGTCGCCGGTGCCCGGCGGCAGGTCGACGATCAGCGTGTCGAGCTCGCCCCATTCGACCTGCATCAGCATCTGCTGCAGCGCGCCCATCAGCATCGGACCACGCCAGACGGCTGCCTTGCCCTCTTCCAGCATCGAGCCGATGGACATCAGCGTCACGCCATGCGCCTTGAGCGGGATGATCGTCTTGCCGTCGGGGCTGGCGGGGCGCTTGGTCAGGCCGAACATGCGCGGCTGGCTGGGCCCGTGGATGTCGGCGTCCAGCAGCCCCACAGCCTTGCCCGCACGCGCCAGCGCCACGGCCAGGTTCGAGGACACGGTGGACTTGCCCACGCCCCCCTTGCCCGAGCCGATCGCCAGGATCGTCTTGACCCCCGGCGGTTTCATCGGGCCTTCCTGTGGCTTCGCGTGGCCGCCGATCTTCAGCGACGGCGGCGCCTTCGTCTCGGTCGGGGCGGACAGCGCGGCGTTGGCATTCTTTATACCGGGCACCGCCCGGGCCGCGTCTTCGGCGGCGCGGCGCAGCGGCTCCATCTGGCGGGCGATCGCGGCGCTGGGGGCCTCGATGACGAACCGCGCGACGCCGTCGTCGACCCGCAACGCTCGAATCATGTCGCGGGACACGAGGTCGCCGCCGTCCGGCAGACTCAGCCGCGCCAGCGCGTCGCGGACCGCCTCGGCAAGTTCAGACATCGCATATCTCCTGATCATCCTGCCCGCTTAGGTGGCGCTAACAGGGACACCCTGCAAGGCACGCGGTCAAACGGGCGGTTTCTAAGGTGCCCTGCAAAAGAAACAAGCAACCTGCTTATGCGTTTTCTGCATAGCAGCATTGAAGGGGTGTCTATTGTGCACTTGCAGCATTCGGACCATCTTGAGGGCAACGCGGCGATGACCGCATCGAGCAATGCGGCCCGCGCTGCCTCGAGACCCGACACGCGGCACGGTGCCGCCCGAATTCGAAAGACGCGATATGGCTTATATGACGCAAGGCGCTCTGCGCGCACAAGGTGGACTGCTCAGCCGCTTTTCCGACCTCCGCACCACGCTGGCCGAAAAGATGGCCCGCCGTGCCGTCTACCGGCGCACGCTGAACGAACTCTACTCGCTGTCCGACCGCGACCTGGCCGACCTCGGCATTCACCGGTCGCAGGTGCGCAGCATCGCATGGCAGGCGGCGCAAGACGCCTGATACGAGATTTCCGGAAGGCTCCTCCTCCTCCCTGCCTTCCGGATAGCGGACCGGTCGAATCCTCCCTTCGATCGGTCACCCTTTCGGTCCCGGCCCCTGCCGGTTCCGCAAGACAAGCGGCGGCTTCGGTCTCCTCCTCCCTCCGGGGCCGCCGCTGACAGGATTTCGAGGGTCTCGCCAAAGGGCATCGCCCCGCGGCCGGACCGGTGGAACGGAAGGCGCCATTCGCGCGCTTGGACCACCAGGGTGCATCGCGCCCTATGAGATACGGGGCGCTCCGGCGCCCGAGCAGACAGCGGACGCCACGGCGTCCCGACCTTGTGAAGGCCGCGTCCTCCTCCCTGCGGTCTTTGCAATCAGCGGTGGCGCCCACCTCCTCCCGGGCGTCACCGCACCAGTTACGGGCCACCTGGCCCAGAGATCGTGAAGGCCGCGCTCCTCCTCCCTGCGGTCTTTGCGCACCACACGGCGGCGTCCACCTCCTCCCGGGCGTCGCCGCACGGAATACCCCGGATGCGCAAGTGTCCGGAGACTTGTGAAGGCCGCTCTCCTCCTCCCTGCGGTCTTCGCTTTCCCGCGGTGGCGCCCCTCCTCCTCCCTGGCGCCGCCGCGGACCCTGACGACCGGGCCGCTCTCCTCCTCCCTGCGGTCCGTTTCCCTGAACCGCGATGCGCTGGCCGCATCGCGGTTTTTTTTCGTCCCGCGCCCGCGCGACGCGGCACCGCCTTCCCCTTTGCGCATGCATTCGCTAGACCCCGTCCGACACGTGACGAGGGACGCAAGATGCCACTGGAAAAGACTTTCGACGCCGCCGAGGCCGAACCGCGCCTGACCCGGAAGTGGCTGGACAGCGGCGCCTTCCGCGCCGGTGCCAACCGATCTCGCCCCGAGTCGTTCTGCGTTATGATCCCGCCGCCCAACGTCACCGGCGCGCTTCACGTGGGCCACGCCTTCAACAACACGCTGCAGGACATCCTGGTGCGCTGGCACCGGATGCGCGGCTTCGACACGCTGTGGCAACCCGGGCAGGACCATGCCGGCATCGCTACCCAGCTTCAGGTCGAGAAGAAGCTGATGGCCGATGAAGGCAAGAAGCGTACCGACCTCACGCGCGAGGAATTCCTCGACAAGGTCTGGGAATGGAAGGGCCAGTACGGCGGCACGATCATCAACCAGCTGCAGCGGCTGGGCTGTTCGTGCGACTGGGACCGCAACGCGTTCACCATGGCCGGCGCGCCCGGCGATCCGCGGACGGGGCACGAAAACTCACCCAATTTCCACGATGCGGTGATCAAGGTCTTCGTCGACATGTACGACAAGGGGCTGATCTACCGTGGCAAGCGGCTGGTGAACTGGGACCCGCACTTCGAGACGGCGATTTCCGACCTCGAGGTCGAGAACATCGAAACGCCGGGCCACATGTGGCACTTCATGTACCCGCTCGAGAACGGCCAGACCTACGAATACGTCGAAAAGGACGAGGACGGGAACGAGGTGCTGCGCGAGACGCGCGACTACATCAGCATCGCCACCACCCGCCCCGAGACGATGCTGGGCGACGGCGCGGTGGCCGTGAACCCCAAGGACGAGCGCTATGCGCCGCTGATCGGCAAGTTGTGCGAAATCCCGGTGGGCCCGAAGGAGCATCGCCGCCTGATCCCGATCATCGCCGACCCCTACCCCGACCCCGATTTCGGCTCGGGCGCGGTGAAGATCACCGGCGCGCACGACTTCAACGACTACGGCGTCGCCAAGCGCAACGGCATCCCCTGCTACCGCCTGATGGACACGCGCGGCGCGATGCGCGCCGACGGCGACGATTACGCCACCGCCGCCGGCATGGCGCTGTCCGTCGCGCGCGGCGAGATGACCCTGAGCGAATCCGAGGCCGACGCGATCAACCTGGTGCCCGATCACCTGCGCGGGCTCGACCGGTTCGAGGCGCGCGAGATCGTCGTGCGCGAGATCACCGACGAAGGCCTGGCCGTGATGACGCGGCAGGACGACCCGCGCCTGGGCAAGGCCGCCCGCCCGCACGAGACGCCCGAAGAGGGCGAGGAAGCGCCGGGCGTCGAGCTGGTGCCGCTGGTCGAGTCCAAGCCGATCATGCAGCCCTACGGCGACCGCTCGAAGGTGGTGATCGAGCCGATGCTGACCGACCAGTGGTTCGTCGACGCGCAGAAGTTGGTGGGCCCCGCCCTCGACGCCGTGCGCAAGGGCGACATCGCGATCATGCCCGAGAGTGGCGAGAAGACCTATTATCACTGGCTCGAGAACATCGAGCCGTGGACCATCTCGCGCCAGTTGTGGTGGGGCCACCAGATCCCGGTCTGGTACGGGCTGAACCTGTCCGCACCGGGCTTCCAGGACGACGAGGGCGACGGCGCGCTCGACATGGTCGAGATGGGCCGCGTGCTGTCGGACCTGACGATCGGCGACGAAGTGCATCACGCGGCCACCGGCTTCGAGGCGGTGCGCGACAAGTTTGCAGACGCGCTGGCGGGCCTGCCGAACCCGCTGAACCACGCCCGCGTCATCGAGGTCGAGACCCGCGCCGACGCGATCCACGCGCTGGCCGAAAGCTGGGCCGAGTACGAGGCGACGCAGGACCTGATGAAGCTGGTCTACCCCGTCTGGCGCGAGGCCGACGTGCTCGACACCTGGTTTTCGTCCGGCCTGTGGCCGATCGGGACGCTCGGCTGGCCCGAGCAGACCGACGAACTGCAGCGCTTCTTCCCCACATCGGTGCTGATCACCGGTTTCGACATCCTGTTCTTCTGGGTGGCGCGGATGATCATGATGCAGCTTGCCGTCACCAGCCAGGTGCCGTTCCACACGGTCTATCTTCACCAGCTCGTCCGCGACGAGAAGGGCAAGAAGATGTCCAAGACCACCGGCAACGTCATCGACCCGCTCGAGATCGTGGACGAATACGGCGCGGACGCGCTGCGCTTCACCAACGCCTCGATGGCGTCGATAGGCGGCGTGCTGAAACTGTCGGTCGACCGCATCGCCGGCTATCGCAACTTCGGCACCAAACTGTGGAACGCCGCCCGCTTCGCCGAGATGAACGGCGCCTTCGAAGGTCACCGCACGCAGGCGAACCCGCCCGCGACGACGGCGACCGTGAACCGCTGGATCGTCGGCGAGACCGCGCGGGTGCGCGAGACCGTCGATGCGGCGCTGGCGGAATACCGGTTCAACGACGCGGCGAACGCGCTCTATTCCTTCGTCTGGGGCACGGTCTGCGATTGGTACGTGGAATTCTCGAAGCCGCTGCTGGACAAGGACAGCGAGGCAGCCTCCGAGACCCGCGCGACGATGGCCTGGGTGATCGACCAGTGCCTGATCCTGCTGCACCCGATCATGCCCTTCATCACCGAAGAGCTGTGGGACACGCTGGGCGAGCGCGACGGCATGCTGGTCCACGCCGACTGGCCGGTCTACCGCGCCGCGGATTTCGCCAGCGACGACGCCGCGCGCGAGATGGCCTGGGTCATCGGCGTGATCGAGGGCGTCCGCTCGGTCCGCGCGCAGATGCGCGTGCCGGCGGGCCTCTACGTGCCGATGCTGGTCTCGGACATCCTCGACGACGAGCGCGCCGCGTGGGAGCGCAACGAGACGCTGATCAAGCGGCTGGCGCGGGTCGAGTCGCTGGAGAAGGTCGAAACCTTCCCCAAGGGCTGCGCGACGATCCCCGTGGGGGGCGCCGTGTTCGGCCTGCCGCTGGCAGACATCATCGACGTGGCCGAGGAAAAGGCGCGGCTGGACAAGGCGTTGGGCAAGCTCGAGAAGGAGATCAACGGCCTGTCGGGGCGGTTGTCGAACCCCAAATTCGCCGCCAGCGCGCCCGAGGACGTGGTCGAGGAGGCGCGCGCCAACCTCGCCGCGCGCGAGGACGAGGCCGACAAGCTGCGCCAGGCCAAGGCGCGGCTGGACGAGATTGGCTGAGACGACTCGGCGGTGACGGAATTATGCCCCGTCCCCGAGGGACGACGTTAATGTCTCCAGACTGACGAAGCGCCGGCCGGGCCTAGAGCATGGCCGGCGTCATGCGGATCAACGTCGGGCGGTCGGCCGCGAAGGCCTGCACCAGCGCCGCCTTGAGCGCGTCGAGCGTGTCGGGCTGCGTCGCATGCGCCCCGTAGGCGCGCGCCAGCGCGAGGAAATCGGGATTGCGCGCGACGACCGCGGTGGGCGCGATCTGAGCCGCGACCATGGCGTCGCGGATCTCGCCCAGCTGCGCGTTGTCCCACACCAGGATCGGCAGAGGCAGGCCCAGCTCGACCGCGGTGCCCAATTCGGGCAGCGTGTATTGCAGGCCGTAATCGCCCAGGATCGCCACGGTCGGCAGGCCCGGCCGCGCCACCGCGCCCCCGATCGCGGCAGGCAGCGCGTAGCCCAGCGTGCCGAAGCCGTAGGGGTGGTGCCAGTGGCCGGGGCGCGGCAAATCCCAGACCTCGGTCGCGCCGTAGGCGAACTGCGTCATGTCGGACCAGATCATCGCATCGTCCGGCATCGCGTCGCGCAGCGCCTCGGCCGTTTCGACCACGCCGGGGCGTTCGGCCATGACCTCGGCCCGCCAGCGCGCGCGGGTGCGGGCGATCTCCTCGGGGTCCCAGCAAGGCGCGCGATCCTCGGTGCGGGCGGGGATGGCGATCGCCATGGCGCGCATCAGTGCGCCGGCGTCGCCGAGGATCGGCATGTCGCGGGGGCCGCAGGCGGTCAGCATCTCGGGGTCGATGTCGACGCGGATGGTCGGGCAGTCATGGCCCAGCGCGTCGCGCCACAGGTCGACCTCGGACAGCTCGGTGCCCAGCGCGATCACCAGATCGGCCTGCGCCGCGACACGCGCGCTGTCGGGCCGGGCGAGGAACGCGCCGAAATGGGCGGGATGGCCCGGCGGCACGATCCCGCGCGCGGCGTAGGTGGTGAAGCTGGCCGCCCCGGTCTGGCGCAGCAGGTCGGGCACCACGTCCGCGCCGCCCAGCGCGCCGCCGCCGAAGACGAAGAGCGGCCATTCGGCGGCGAGGACCGCGTCGACGGTCGCGGTGACCTGCGCATGCGTCGCCTCGGGGCGCGCGGCGCGGGCGGGGGCTGCGGGCGGCGCATCGGCTGGCGCGCCCAGCGTCGCGATCGGCAGGTGGATCGCGCGCGGGCGCGGCCGGGCCGAGCTGAACTCGCCCAGCGCGCGGTCGATCAGCGCGTAGGCGGTGGCCGCGTCGCGCGCGACCTCGGACCAGGCGCAGACGGTCCCGGCCGAGGCCCGCTGGTCGCGCATCTGGTGCAGCTGGCCCCGCCGCGCCGCGGTCTCGTCAAGGCAGGACGCCAGCGCCAGCACCGGGACGCTGTCGGAATAGCTCTGCCCCAGCGCGGTCAGCGCGTTCAGCACGCCCGGCCCGGTGATCAGCGTGCAGACGCCCGGCCGGCCGGTGGCACGCGCGTAGCCGTCGGCCATGAAGCCGGCACCCTGCTCGTGCCGGGCCAGCACGTGGCGCAGTCCCGCCTGCTCCATCCCGCGATACAACTCGATGTTGTGCACGCCGGGAATGCCGAAGACCGTGTCGACGCCGCGGGATTTCAGCATGTGGGCGATCTGCGCCCCGAGCGGTCTTTGCATCAGGCTCTCCAGAAGCGGACGGTGAAGATGGCGTAGACGGCCAGCAGCTCGAGCCGTCCTGCAAGCATGGCGAAGCTGAGCATCCACTTCGCGGTGTCGTTGAGGCCGGCGAAGTTGCCCGCCGGACCGATCTGGTCGCCGAGGCCGGGACCCACATTGGCCAGCGCCGTGGCCGCGCCCGAGACCGACGTGATGAAGTCGAGGCCCGTCATCGACAGCGCCACCGACAGCACGCCCAGCGAGACCACGAAGAACACGAAGAACGAGATCACCGAGGACAGCACCGCGTCGGTCACCGGCCGCCCCTGGTAGCGCGGCACGAAGACGCCGTGCGGCGCGCGGACCCGGCGCAGTTGCACCCGGATCGAGGCGAACAGAAGCTGGTAGCGGAAGATCTTGACCGAACAGGCGGTCGAGCCGGCGCAGCCGCCGATCAGGCCGATGAAGAAGAACAGCATGACCAGGAAGCTTCCCCAGAGCATGTAGTCGGCGCTGGCGTAGCCCGTCCCGCTGATGATCGAGACCACGTTGAACAGCGCCTCGCGCAGCGCCTGTTCGGGGTGGTGCGGAAAGACCGCGACCAGGGTGACGCCGACGACGACGACCAGCACGCCGATCGTGCCGAGGAAGCCCAGGACCTGGCTGTCGCGGAAAAGGGCCGTGTGGCTGCCGCTCATCATCTGGACGTAGCGGACGAAGGGAAGCGCCGCGAGGATCATGAAGATCGAGGCCACGTACTCGGCCGGCCCCGCGAAGGCGGCGAAGGACGCATCGTAATTGGCGAAACCGCCGGTCGACACGGTTGTCATCGAATGCACGACCGCATCGAAGGGCTGCATCCCCGTCATCAGATAGCCGCCGGTGCAGGCGAGCGTCAGCCCGACGTAAATGGTCGAGATCGACGAGGCGATCTGCGTCGCACGCGGAAGAATCTTGCCCATCGTGTCGAAGGCTTCCGAGCGGAAGATCTGCATGCCGCCGACGCGCAGTTCCGGCAGGAAGACCATGGCGACGACGATGATGCCGATGCCGCCCAGCCATTGCAGGATGCCGCGCCACAGCAGGATGCCCATGGGCAACGTCTCGAGCTGGGTGAAAACGGTCGATCCGGTGGTCGTCAGGCCCGACATCGCCTCGAAATAGGCATCGGTGAACGTGGCGTTCGTCGCGCCGAGGACGAAGGGCAAGGCGCCGAAGATCGGCAGCATCAGCCACACGCCGGTGGTTAGCAGGAACGTCTGCCGGATGGTGAGGCTTTGCTTGACGCCGTTGGACGAGGCGAGCGCGATCAGTCCGCCGGTGAGGCTCGTGACGATGGCGCTTTGTGCGAAGACGGGCCATTGGCCGCGCCCCTCGACGAGATCCACCAGCATCGGCAGGATCATCGTGGCGCCGAGGCAGGCGACCAGCAAGCCGATCACGTAGGCGACGGGGCGGATATCCAACATCGGCGCAGGCTTGGTCCCCGCGCACCGTCCTGTCAAGCGGTCTTGGCGGGAAAGCCAGGGACCGTGACGCGGGGTCCCGCGCGGCCCGCCGGGGGCGGCCGCGCGGTCAAGCGAAGATCTGGCCTCAGCCCACGTGGAACAGGGTCGAGAACAGCTTGGGGTCGAGGCTTTGCGCGGCGAAGGTCTCGCCCTCGGTCAGGACCGACACGGCGTCGTGGCTGTGCAGGCTTTCCTGATGGCTGGCAACCACGCGGTAATCGCCGATGCGGCCGTCGCGCTGGCAGCCCTCGGCGAACAGCCGTGCCGCATCCTCGACGAAAATCGGGTTGGCGGCGTTGAGCTCGGCGAAGGCCTGCTCGTCCTCGCGCTTGACCATGACCTGCGTCTCGGTCGGCACGGCGGCGCGGCACATCTCGACCATGTCCTCGAACCACAGGCAGCCCTTGCCGGTCAGCTCGACCGAGATCCGCGCGACCGAGCGCTGCGAATGCGGCGTGGCCAGCTGGCCGCGCTCGCGCCGGGCGTGTTCCGACAGTTCCAGCGAGCACGGGCAGGTCGAGGAATAGACATAGTCGAGATGCATGATCTTGCGCCGCACGCCGTTCGTCTCGATCAGCTCGAGCGCGATGTCGTAGTACTGGTAGCCCGACAGGCCCGAGCGCAAACTTTCGAGCTTCATCGGGAACCGGAACGCCATCGAGATGCGGGCGTCGAAGCTGCCGAGATCGGCCTTGTAGTCGTCCAGCGCCGCCTCGATCACGCCAAAGCTGAAGGTCTTGTCGGCATGCGCGTAGAAGCTGCGCATGATCCGCGACATGTTGATGCCCTTCTTGTCGGCATCGAGGCTGACGGTGCCCGTGACGCTGGTCTCGAGCGTCAGGTCGCCGTTGTCGCGCGTGCGATAGCGGATCGGCAGCCGGAAGTTAGAGATGCCGACATGCTGGATCGACCGGTTCGCGCCCTTGATCAGGCTCGACGGCCCGTTCTGCAGGTCGGGCAGCGTGGCCTTGTAGGCGGTGTCGGCGTCGAAATCCTCGGGGTAGGCGCGGCGCAGCGCCGGATAGGGCGTCAGACCTGCGTCGGAGGCCAGCCCCACCAGCGCCGGATCGAGATCGGCGATCTCGTCGTCATGGGCCTTGCCGGCCCAATTCCGCAGCAGCGCCAATGCCTCGGCGGCTTCCTCACGGCTGGGTTTCCGGTCGATCTCGGGCGTATGGATGTTCATTGGCTTCCCCGCTGCTGTCGCGTCCCCTGCCTTAAAGGTAGGGCGCGTCCCCGTGCATTTCCACTCGGGAAAGCAATACGCGGGGACGCGTCTGCCGGATCATTCTTTCGCGAACAAAAGGCGTTACACGCCGACGCGCCCCGGCGTTCAGACGGCGTCGAGCGCCTGCAGGAAATCGGCGATCAGGTCCTCGGGCGCTTCCAATCCGGCCGAGATCCGCACCACGCCGTCGCCGATGCCCAAGGTTGCACGCACTTCGGGCTTCAGCCGCTGGTGCGTCGTGGTGGCGGGATGGGTGACTATGGTCTTGGCATCGCCCAGATTGTTCGAGATCACCGCGATCTGCAGCGCGTTGAGGAAGGCGAAGGCCGCGGGCTTGCCGCCCTTCAGGTCGAGCGCCAGCATCGTCCCGCCGGCGCCCAGCTGGCGCATCGCCAGGTCGTGCTGCGGGTGCGACGGCAGGCCCGGGTGGATCACCCGCGCGATGGCGTCGTGCCCTTCCAGAGCCTCGGCGACCGCTTTGGCGCACGCGGTCTGTGCGCGCACGCGCAGGTCGAGCGTCTCGAGCCCCTTCAGCATGACCCAAGCGTTGAACGGCGAGATCGAGCCGCCGGTGTGCTTCATGTAGGGCTCGACCACGCCGCGGATATGCTCGCGCGTGCCCAGGATCACGCCACCGAGGCACCGGCCCTGCCCGTCGATGTGCTTGGTGGCGGAATAGACAACGAGGTCGGCGCCCTGCTCGATCGCGCGCGACCAGGTGGGGGTCGAGAACACGTTGTCGACCACGACAGTCGCGCCCTGCGCGTGGGCCAGTTTCGCGACGGCCTCGATGTCGACCAGTTCCAGCACGGGGTTGGACATCGACTCGAAGAACACGGCCTTGGTGTCGGGCCGGATCGCGTCGCGCCACTGGTCGAGGTCGGCACCGTCGACGAAGGTCACCTCGACCCCGTAGCGGGTCAGCACCTCTTCGAGGATGTAGAGGCACGAACCGAAGAGCGCGCGCGCCGAGACCACGTGATCGCCCGCCCGCAGCATCGAGACCAGCGCGCCGTTCACGGCCGCCATGCCCGACGCCGTGGCGAAGGCATCCTCGGCGCCTTCGAGCGCCGCGATGCGGTCCTCGAACATCGCCACGGTCGGGTTGCCGTAACGCGCGTAGATGAATTCGTCCGGTCCCGCACCCAGGAACCGCGCCTCGGCCGCCTCGGCGGTGTCGTAGACGAAGCCCTGCGTCAGGAACAGCGCCTCGCTCACCTCGCCGTACTGGCTGCGCCGCGTCCCGCCGTGCACCGCCTCGGTCCGCTTGTCGCGCGCCCGCTTCGTCGTGTCGTGCTTGTTCATGATCCCTCCTGGCGCGGCCCCGCCGCGCAAACAAAAAGCCCCGATCGCGGTCAAGCGAAAGGAGCCCTTCGTCCGACCTCTTTAGCGGTTTTTAGGGGTTTGCCCCCCGGTGGCCCGCAATCCGGTTACAAATCGCCACAATCGGCCTTTATTCCGGACCTGGGCGGAAATCAAGCCCGTTGCGCAGGACCCCCGCGCATCGTCACGCGGAGGTAACGTATCTTTCACGCCTGCGTCGCACGCTTGAGGCAAGGAGCACGCACCATCTAGTGGAGGGCTGCCATGCCCATACTACAGGTTACTGCGAAAGATGGCGAAACGCGGCTTTTCGGCAGCGATGTGGACCTGTTCGGCGCGCTGGCCGATGCCCTCGAAGACGACCCCGGCCCGATCACTGTGATGATCCACGGCTACAAGTACCTGCCCGGGCATCCCGACCACTGCCCGTTCGAAAAGATCCTGTCGGTCGCGCCCGCGCGTCCCGGCCCGCGCGTGGTCAGCTGGCCGCGACGTTTGGGCCTGCGCGGCCGCCAGGGCGAAGGGCTGGGCATCGCCTTCGGCTGGGAGGCGCGCGGCACGGTGCGCGCGGCACATGCCCGCGCGGCACAGGCCGGCGACGCGCTGGCGG
>NZ_JBELMH010000003.1:79901-91954 GCF_042096055.1 Citreimonas sp.
GGCACGGTGCGCGCGGCACATGCCCGCGCGGCACAGGCCGGCGACGCGCTGGCGGCGCTGCTGGCGCTCCTGCACGCGCTAACGCCCGACCGGCCCGTCAGGATCGTGGCGCATTCCATGGGCGCGCGCGTCGCGTTGCGCGCCATCGCGCTGTCGCCGCCGGGCGTGGTACGAAGCGCCGTCCTGATGGCCGCGGCCGAGTTCGACGCGACCGCGATGGTCGCCCTCAGCAGCCCCGGCGGCTTGGGCTGTTCGGTGCTCAACGTCACCAGCCGCGAGAACGACCTCTTCGACTTCCTGGGCGAACGCATCCTGCCGGTGCCGGTGGCCGGCGCGCGGATGCTGGGCGCGGGCACACTGTGGCTGCCCAACCTGGCGCATCTGCAGATCGACGACCCGCGCAGCCTGGCGGCGCTGGGCCGCGCCGGCTACAGGATCGAGGTCAGCCGGAGGCGGATCTGCCATTGGTCGCCCTACCTGCGCGCCGGGCTGTTCCCGCTCTACCGCGCGGTGCTCTCCGAAAGCCTGCCGCTGTCGCGGCTTCGCGGCATGCTGCCCCCGGGGACCGAGCCGCGCTGGTCCGGGTTGCGCCGCGGCTTGCGCGCGATGTCGGTCTTCGCGCGGTTGTCCGCCAAGGTCTGAACCGACCGCTTTCCGCGCCGGACCCCGGTTGCTTTCTGCCCCTGCCCGACCGCATCATGCGCCGGGCAGGCAGGAGACGGGGCAGCCGATGGACAGCTTTCTCTTCCAGGCGACGATCATCCTGGGCGCCGCGGTCATCGCGGTGCCGATCGCCGCGCGGCTGGGGCTCGGGTCGGTTCTGGGCTACCTGCTCGCCGGGTTGGCCATCGGTCCGGGGCTGGGTCTGATCGCCAACACCTCGGACCTGCAGCATTTCGCCGAGTTCGGCGTCGTGATGATGCTGTTCATCATCGGGCTCGAGCTCGAGCCGCGGGCACTTTGGAACATGCGCCACCGGCTGATCGGGCTGGGCGGCTTGCAGATCACGCTGACGATGGCGGCGGTCATGGCTGCGGGCATCGCCTTCGGGCTGGCATGGCAGACTGCGCTGGCGGTGGGCATGGTGCTGGCGCTGTCCTCGACCGCGATCGTGCTGCAGACGCTGAACGAAAAGGGCCTGATGCAGACGCAGGGCGGGCGCTCGACCTTCTCGACGCTGCTGACGCAGGACATCGCGGTCATCCCGATGCTGGTGGTTCTGCCGCTGCTGGCGCTGGGGCCGCCGGTCCTGCTGGGCGGCGACGGTTCGATCGAGCGCATCGACCCCGAGGACGCCGAGCATGCCATGAGCCTGGTCGAGGGCCTGCCCGGTTGGGGCGCGGCATTGGTCACCTTCGGCGCGGTGGCTCTGATCATCGTGGCCGGCGTCTACGGCGCGCGGCCGCTGTTCCGCTTCATCCACGCCGCCCGCCTGCCCGAGATGTTCACCGCCGTCGCGTTGCTGATCGTCGTCGGCATCGGCTTCCTGATGATGCTGGTGGGCCTGTCGCCCGCGCTCGGCACGTTCCTGGCGGGCGTCGTGCTGGCGAACTCGGAGTTCCGGCACGAGCTCGAATCCGACATCGAGCCGTTCAAGGGCCTGCTGCTGGGGCTGTTCTTCATCACCGTCGGCGCGGGCATCGACACCGGCGCCTTCCTGGCCGAACCCTTCGTGATCCTGTCGCTGGCGCTGGGGCTGATCGCGCTCAAGGGCGTCATACTCTTCGGCCTCGGCTGGGCCTTCGGCCTGCGGCACCGCGACCAGTGGCTGTTCACGCTGGGGCTGGCGCAGGCCGGCGAGTTCGGCTTCGTCCTGATCTCGTTCGGGTTGCAGCAGAACGTGATGACGCAAGCGTTGGGCGGGCGGCTGCTGCTGGTGATCGCGATGACCATGCTGATCACGCCGCTGCTGTTCATCGCGTACGACCGCCTGGCGCGCATCACCCCCGACCGCCGGGACGATCTGAAGCCGGACGAGATCGACGAACAGGGGCCCGTGATTATCGCGGGCATCGGTCGCTTCGGCCAGGTGGTCAACCGGATGGTGCAGAGTTCGGGCTTCAAGACGGTGGTGCTGGACCACGACATCGAAACGATCCAGCTGATGCGCCGCTTCGGCTTCAAGGGGTTCTTCGGCGACCCGACACGGCCCGAACTGCTGCACGCGGCGGGCATCCGCAACGCCCGCGTGCTGGTCGCGGCGCTGGACGACCCCAAGGCGACGCTCAAGCTGGTCGCCTATGCGCGGCGCCTGCGGCCCGACCTGCACATCGTGGCCCGCGCGCGCGACCGGACGCATGTCTACCGCCTGTACCAGGCCGGCGCGAACGACATCGTGCGCGAGATGTTCGACAGCTCGCTGCGGGCGGGCCGCTACGTGCTCGAGAACATGGGGATGAGCGATTACGAGGCCGCGGTGGCGCGCGACACGTTCTTCCACCACGACCGCCGCACGGTGCGCGAGCTGGCCTCGCTGTGGGATCCGGGTGTGCCGCCGGCCGAGAACACGGCCTATATCGAGCGCGCGAAGGAGCTCGAGAAAGAGCTGGAGACGGCGCTTTATACCGCGCTCGAGTCCCGCTCGAAAAAGGACGGCGCGGCCTGACGTGATCGTTGCAAAGAAAGACCGCGCCCCATGAGGCGCGGTCTGATTTCCTAAGGGATGGCCCGGATCAGGCGGCGCGCAGGCCCAGAACCTCGTCGACCTGGCGCGCGGCGGCGGATTCGTCGCCGCCCGACACGGCCGCGACTTCGCGGGTCAGGCGTTCCAGCGCTGCCTCGTAAAGCTGACGCTCGGAATAGCTCTGCTCGCGCTGGTCGTCGGCGCGGTGCAGGTCGCGCACCACCTCGGCGATGGCGATCAGATCGCCCGAGTTGATCTTCTGTTCGTATTCCTGCGCGCGGCGCGACCACATGGCCTTCTTGACCTTGGCCTTGCCCTTCAGCGTCTTCATCGCCTGGTCGACCACGTCCGGGGTCGAGAGCGAGCGCATGCCCACCTCGCTGGCCTTGTGGGTCGGCACCCGCAGGGTCATCTTGTCCTTCTCGAACGAGATCACGAACAGTTCGAGGCTGATGCCGGCGATCTCCTGTTCCTCGATCGACATGATCTGGCCCACGCCGTGGGCCGGGTAGACGACGTAATCGTTCGGACGGAATTCGGATTTCTTGGCTTTGCTCATGGGAGACGCTTCCTTGCTCAGCGACGTGACACGCAGACACCGGCGGACACGAAATTGCGCGGGCACCTCGAAGAGTGTCCGCTTGGGGTCGTGTCGATCGGGTCGTCAGGAACTCAAGTTCGGGGACCCTGAGTTGTTGCGCTTAACGCCTTCATTGACACATTTATATCATATTCCGAGGGCCGAAGATAGCGGCACCGCAACAGCGCGAACGGCCCTGACAAATCAGGGCCTTGCAACCTTTCGCGCGTGGTCCCCACCGATCGCGGCAGGGCCTGCCGCGAATCGCGTCAGCCGCCCTCGCCCGCGGCTTCGCTGAACAGCGTCTCGAGCTTGCCGGTCTCGCCGTCGCGCGCCTCGGCGTCCGGCAGCGGGTCCTTCTTGGTGATGATCACCGGCCATGCCTCGGAGTACTTGCGGTTGAACTCGACCCACTTCTCCATGTCCGGCTCGGTATCTGGCCGGATCGCGTCGGCGGGGCATTCGGGTTCGCACACGCCGCAATCGATGCATTCGTCGGGGTGGATCACCAGCATGTTCTCGCCCTCGTAGAAGCAGTCCACCGGGCAGACCTCGACGCAGTCGGTGTACTTGCAGGCGATGCAATTGTCGGTGACGACATAGGTCATGGGGCGATCATCCGTCTGGGGTCCACACTCGGGTCAGACAGCTAATCCAGCCCCCCGGATCATTCAAGCGCATCCGGGAACGACTTTTCCATCATTCGCCGGTCGCGCTTGGTCGGCCGTCCGCCGCGATCGAAACGCGGCACCGCGATCATCGAGTCGTCCTTCGTCTCGGGCGGGGCCATGTCCGTATACAGCGCACGGGCCTCGGGCGCCGGGCCGCGCCGGTCGCCCAGGGCTTCCACACGGATCACCCGCACGTCGCGCGCCTGCGGAAAGGTCAGGACGTCGCCCGGCGCGACGCAGAAGGCGGGCTTGGCGACGGGCGTGCCGTTGACGCGGCAGCGCCCGGCGCCGACGGTCTTCGCGGCCAGGCTGCGGGTCTTGAAGAACCGCGCCTGCCACAGCCACTTGTCGATGCGCAGCTTGCCCGGCGCGCCGCCGGCGATCTCGCCCGTCACGTCAATCCTTGTCCTTCAACCCCATGAGCGCCGCCGCGAAGGGATTGTCCGGATCGATCCGGTCCTTCTTCTGCGGGCGGGATTCGAAGTTCTGCGGGCTGCGGTCGTTGCCGCCGCGCGGGCCGCCTTTGCCTTTCGGGCCGCCCTTGGGTCCGCCACGGCCCTTCTGACCGCCCTTGCCGCGGGCGCGGTTGCCGCCGCCGCCATCGGCGCGGTCCTTGCGGCCGCCCCGGTTGCCGGCCCAGGTGAATGTGTAGAACACCTCGGTTTCGGGGCCGGCGATGGTCTCGTCCGGCGCGGTGCCGGGCAGCAGTTCCTCGGCCGGGGCGGCGGGAACCGGGGTTTCGGGCATGTCGGTGTCGGATTCCGACGCGATCGGCGCCTCGCCCTCGTCGGGCAGCGGCGCGTCGGGTTCGGGAAGGTCTGCCGGCTCGGGCTTCGGCTCGAGCGTGGGTGCGGCGCCTTCGCCCTCGTCCGCGGCCTTGTCCATCACGGGCGTGTCGTCCGCGGGCAGGTCGATGCCCGGCGTGTCGTCCTCGGGATCGCCCGCGGCCTGGTCCGGTGCAGCCTCGTCCGGCGCGGCGCCGGCCGCCACTTCGGGATCGGTGCCGCGCGCCATGGCCACGTCGACCGGCTTTTCCTTGACCCGCTCGCCCTTCTCGGCGCGGTAGCCCAGCCCCTGCATCAGGTCCGAGAACTGCTCGAGCGTGAGGCCGGTGATCGACAGCATGTCGGGATTGGCCTCGAAGCCGCCGCGGCTGTCCTCGTTGCGCAGCATGTCGGCCAGGCGTTCCAGCATGTCGATGCGGATCGCGCGGTTGCCCGCCTTGCGGTAGCCCGCCAGCGTGTGGTGCAGCGCCGGGGTGCCCTCGGGCGCGGGCACGGTCACCAAGCCCGGAGGCGGCGCCTCCGGGAATTCCTGCAGGTCCTGCGCCAGGCTCCACAGCACCAGCCGCAGACGGGTGGGCGCGGGCTTCAGCAGCAGCGGCATGAAGATCGTGAACTGTCCGAAACGCACGCCGTGCTTGCGCAGCGCGCCGCGGGCGTCCTGGTCCAGCGCCTTGACGTCGTCGGCGACCTCGGACCGCGGGATGACACCCATGCCCTCGACCATGCGGAACGCGAGACCGCGCGGCAGGCCGGCCAGCGCCTCGTCGTCGCGCATCTTGATCAGCGGCTCGAACAGCGCGGCGATCTTGCGGTCGACGAAGTGCTGCAGCCGGCGCTCGACCTTGGCGCCCACGTCGGGCCCCGCCTCGTCGTCGACAAAGGCCACCACGCGCGGCTTGAGCGGATCGTCGCCGCGGGCAAGCTTGCCCACAGCCTGGTCGCCCCACATCAACCCGCCCTGCTCGGTGAAGTCGAGCTCGGTATCGGGCGCGTTGTAGAAGCGGTCCGCGCGCAGATGGAAATGCGGCACCAGCGCCTGGATGGACGCGCTGCGGATTGTCTTGGCCTCCTGCGCGGTCGCGTCCTTGTCCTGGCGGAACCGGAACCCTTCGAGCCGACCGACGAATTCGCCTTCGACGGTCACCTCACCCTTGTCATTCACTTCGGCCAACAGGGCCTCCTTCTGTTTCAACCGCCGCAATAATACACTCGTGCGGCGATCGACAAAGCGTTGAGTCAGACCCGCGTGCAGCGCGTCCGACAATCGATCCTCCACAGCCCGGGACAGGCCCCGCCAGTGCTCCTCGTCCTGTACCCAGCCCCGCCGCTGTGCGACGTAGGTCCAGGTGCGGATATAGGCGAGACGTTTCGACAGTGTGTCAATGTCCCCGTCCGTCCTGTCTATCCGGTTGATCTGCCTCGCCAGGAAA
The DNA here is from genome assembly GCF_042096055.1 of Citreimonas sp. Lineage (NCBI taxonomy): Bacteria > Pseudomonadati > Pseudomonadota > Alphaproteobacteria > Rhodobacterales > Roseobacteraceae > Citreimonas > Citreimonas sp. Next base: position 85,991 of record NZ_JBELMH010000003.1, read on the forward strand.
TCGTCAGGGATCCGCCCGGTTTCGTGCAGGTGCTGGTATATAACGCCAAGCAGCCCCGCGTGTTCCGCAGGAGAGATGCCGCGGAAGTCCGGGATGCGGCAGACGTCCCACAGCAGGCTGACGGCCGCCACGCCCTTGGCGCGCACCGCCACCTGCGTCTCGGCGGCCAGTGCCCGCAGCGCGCGCAGATCGTCCGCCTCGCGCGCCTTGACCAGCCGTTCGTGGTCGGGCGCCTGTTCCAGGCTCTGGTCCAGCGCGTCGATCGACGCGAAGGACAGGTGCGGGTTGCGCCAGTTGAGCTTCTTCAGCGGGGTAAAGCTGTGGTCGCAGATCGCCTGCGCCCAGTCCTCGGGAATCTGGCCCGCGTCGCCTGTCGTGCCGAAGGTGCCGTGGCTCATGCCGCGCCCGGCCCGGCCGGCGATCTGCGCCAGCTCGTTGGGCATCAGCGGCCGCATCCGCCGCCCGTCGAACTTCGACAGGCCCGAAAACGCCACGTGGTCGATGTCGAGGTTCAGCCCCATGCCGATCGCGTCCGTCGCGACGAGGAAGTCGACCTCGCCGTTCTGGTACATCTCGACCTGGGCGTTGCGGGTGCGAGGCGACAGCGCCCCCATGACGACCGCGGCACCGCCCTTCTGGCGCTTGATCAACTCGGCGATGGCATAGAGGTTGTCGACCGAGAAGCCGACGATGGCGCTGCGCGGCGCCAGACGGCCGATCTTCTTCGAGCCGGTATAGGTCAGCTGGCTCATCCGCTCGCGGCGCACGAACTCGACCCCCGGCACCAGCGCGCCGATCGGCCCGCGCATCGTGTCGGCGCCCATGAACAGCGTCTCGTGCGTGCCGCGCATCCGCAGCAGCCGGTCGGTGAAGACATGCCCGCGCTCGGGATCAGCGCAAAGCTGGATCTCGTCCACGGCGGCGAAATCGGTGCCCATGCCCTCGGGCATCGCCTCGACGGTACAGACCCAGTAGCGCGCACGCTCGGGGACGATGCGTTCCTCGCCGGTGACCAGCGCCACGACGGACGGCCCGCGCGCCGCGACGATGCGGTCATAGACCTCGCGCGCCAAAAGCCGCAGCGGCAGGCCGATGATGCCTGTCCGATAGCCCAGCATCCGTTCGATCGCGTAGTGGGTCTTGCCGGTATTGGTCGGGCCCAGGACGGCCGCGATCCGCGTGTTCCGGGCCATCGGCCCTCCTCGACTGGCGTGCGCCTGTGATTACAGGGCGATGCCCCTGACCTGCCGCTCGAGCCGCTCCAGCGCCTGCTGGACCTCGGGATCGTGCGGCCGCAGTTCCAGTACCCGCTCATACGCCCGGTACGCAAGGGCCGGCCGGTCGACCTGTTCGTGGATTGACGCGACGCCGCGCAGCGCGCCGAAATGGCGAGGCTCCAGCGCCAGCACGCGTTCCAGCGCGTCCATCGCAGGGCCGAAGCGCTCGGCGCCGTAATAGGCCTGCGCGAGGCCAAGCCAGCCTTCGGCGAAATCGGGCGCGTGGTCGGTCAGGGCGCCGAAATGTTCCGAGGCGACGTCGAATTCGGACCGCTCCAACGCGTCCTTGCCGCGCCGCAGCAGCAGGTCCATCGCGGGGCTTCCGGACTTCGACCATTCCGTGATCACCTGCCGCTCCAGTCGCTCGGCGGCGGTGTCCGAGTCGGCCTGCGCCAGGCTTTCCAGCAGCGACTCGACGTCGGTGCCGTCGGTCTGTGCGGCAACGGGCAGCGAAACCAGCAGCGCCGCGAAAAATGCCGCGACGGCAGATTTGAAATCTTTACGGGTCATCCTCATACAGCAAGTGTAGCGACAGGGCGCCGGATTACCAGCACGCCCAAGCCGAAAGGACTTCACTTATGAGCGATACGATCGACGCGGCCGTGGCCGCGCTGAACGAAAAGATGGGCGGCGACGGTTTCGACGGCACGGCGCGCTTCGTCGTGGGCGACGAGGGCAGCTTCATCGTCGACGAAAGCGGTGCCCACCGCGGCGAGGCCGAGCCCGATGTCACGTTGACCGCCGACGCGGACACCTTCCAGCAGATCTTCGAGGGCGAGCTGAACCCGACCGCCGCCTTCATGTCGGGCAAGCTGACAATCGACGGCGACATGGGCGCCGCCATGCGACTGGCCCAGGTCCTCAGCTGATGCCGGCGCCCGCGGCGCCGTTCCACGCGTCCCTCGCCGGTTTCGACGGCGCGGCCGAGTCTCTCTGGCTCGAGGCGCGGGACGGCGTGCGGCTGCGCACGGCGCTGTTCCGGCCCGCCCGGGCGGACGCTGCGCACGGCCCCGCGGGCACGGTGCTGCTGTTTCCCGGCCGCACCGAGTACGTCGAGAAATACGGCCGGGTCGCGCAGGCACTGTGCGACGAAGGCCGCCACGTGGTCGCGATCGACTGGCGCGGCCAGGGCCTGTCGGACCGGCTGCTGGACGACCGGCTGATCGGCCACGTCGACCGCTTCACCGATTACCAGCACGACGTCGCCGCCCTGCGCGACGCGGTCCGCACGCTCGGCCTGCCCGAGCCGCTGCACATGCTCGCGCACTCCATGGGCGGTTGCATCGGTCTGCGGTCCGCGATGGACGGGCTCGACCTTGTCTCCTGCGTCTTCTCGGGGCCGATGTGGGGCATCCGCATCTCGGCCATGATGCGCCCCGCGGCATGGGCGCTGGCGTGGTGCTCGCGCCGCTTCGGGCTTAGCCACCGGCTGGCCCCCGGCACCGGCGCGGCCAGCTACGTCGCCGGCGCGGCATTCGACGAGAACACGCTGACGACCGACCGCGAGATGTGGGATTTCATGCGCGCGCAGATCGACGCCGTGCCGGATTTCGGCCTGGCCGGCCCGTCGATCCACTGGCTGCACGAGGCGCTGCGCGAATGCCGCGCGCTGGCGCGCCGCCCCTCGCCCGACATGCCCTGCCTGACCTGGATCGGCGGCAACGAGCGCATCGTCGACACGCCCCGCATCCACGACCGCATGGCGCGCTGGCCCGGCGGGCACCTCGAGATCGTGCCCGGCGCGGGGCACGAGGTGCTGATGGAGGATCAACCCACGCGCGCCCGCATCCTCGCCGCGTGCCTCGCGCACTTCGCCGACGCCGAGCGCGGGTAGCAAGCCCAGGCGCACCGGGCCTTTTCCCGCGATCCCGCGCGCCTACATGCCTTGCATGGCGCAACCCGTCCTCACCTTCACAGACCGCGGCATCTATTGCCCCGCCGGCGATTTCTTCATCGATCCTTGGCGGCCGGTCGACCGCGCGCTGATCACTCACGGCCATGCCGACCACGCCCGGCCCGGGCACAGGCGCTACCTCGCCACGCGCGCGGCGCTGCCGGTGATGCGCCACCGCTTGGGCGACATCACGGCCGAGGGCATCGCCTACGGCGAGACGCGCCGCATCGGCGACGCGAGCGTCAGCTTCCATCCCGCCGGCCACCTGCCCGGATCGGCCCAGGTGCGCGTCGAGGTGGGCGGCGAGGTCTGGGTCGTCTCGGGCGATTACAAGACCACGCCCGACGGGCTGTGCGAACCGTTCGAGCCGGTGCGCTGCCACGCCTTCATCACCGAATGCACCTTCGGCCTGCCGGTCTTCGAATGGGCGCCGCAGCAGGCCGTCGCGGACGAGATCAACGCCTGGTGGGCCACAAACGCGGCAGCCGGGCGGGTGTCCGTCCTCGGCGCCTACTCGCTGGGCAAGGCGCAGCGGGTGCTGAGCCTCGTCGACTCAGGCATCGCGCCGATCCTGACCCATGGCGCGGTCGAGGCCACGAACGCCGTGCTGCGCGACCAGGGCTATGCCCTGCCCGAGACGCATTACGTCACGCCCGACCTGAAGGCCAAGGATTATCCCGGCGCGCTGGTCGTGGCACCGCCCTCGGCCCTGGGCAGCCCGTGGATGCGGCGCTTCGGCGGCGCGTCCTCTGCCTTCGCGTCGGGCTGGATGGCCCTGCGCGGCGTGCGGCGCCGGCGCGCGGGCGATCGCGGCTTCGTGCTGTCGGACCACGCCGACTGGCCCGGCCTGCACGACGCGATCAAGGCGACCGGCGCCGAAAGGATATTCCCGACGCATGGTTACACGGACATCTTCGCGCGCTGGCTGAACGCGTCCGGCTGGCAGGCGCAGGTCGTCCCGACCGAGTTCGGCGGCGCCGAAGACGAAAGCGACGCGCTGATCGAACCCGAGGCCGCCTCGTGAAGGACTTCGCAGCACTCTTCACCGCGATCGACCAGACCACCCGCACCAGCGTCAAGGTGGCCGCACTCGCCGACTTCTTCCGCACCGCGCGCGACGACGACAAGCTGTGGACCATCGCGCTGTTCTCGGGGCGGCGGCCGAAGCGCGCGGTCAATACCACGCAGCTGCGCGAATGGGCCTCCGAGCGCGCGGGCCTGCCGCTGTGGCTGGTCGAGGAATGCTATCCGATCGTCGGCGATCTGGCCGAGACGATCGCCTTGGTCCTGCCGCCCGCTGCAAGGCACGAGGACCTGCCGCTGACGCACTGGATCACGACGCTGCGCGCCCTGCACGGCGTCGACATCGACGAGCGGCGCGCGCGCATCCTCGACGCCTGGGACCGGTTGGACGCGACCGAGCGGTTCCTGTTCAACAAGCTGATCACCGGCGGCTTTCGCATCGGCGTGTCGCGCAAGCTGATGACCCGCGCGCTGGCTCAGGCCACCGGCCAGGACGAAGCCGTGCTGGCCCACAAGCTGATGGGCGGCTGGACGCCCGAGACGACCAGCTACCACGCCCTGATCGAGGCCCGCGACGCGGCCGCCGACGAAAGCCGGCCCTACCCGTTTTACCTTGCCTACCAGCTGGACGATCCGCCGGAAGGCCTAGGCACGCCAGATGATTGGCTGGCGGAGTGGAAGTGGGACGGCATCCGCGGCCAGCTGCTTCTGCGCGGCGGAGACCACCATGTCTGGTCGCGCGGCGAGGAGCTGATGACCGACCGCTTCCCGGAGCTCTCGCGGGCGAAGGATTTCCTGCCGTCCGGCACCGTCATCGACGGCGAGATCGTCGCCTGGGACGCCGCCGCCGGCCACCCGCTGCCGTTCAACGCGCTGCAGCAGCGCATCGGGCGCAAGACCGTGCCCAAAACGCTGCTGCGCGACGCGCCCGTGATCCTGCTGGCCTACGACCTGCTGGAACACGCGGGCCGCGACCTGCGCGATGCGCCCTTGCGCGACCGGCGCGCGGCGCTAACCACGCTGCTGGACGATCTGCCGCCCGAGGCGCCCCTGCGCGCATCCGATGCCATCGCGTTCGAGACGTGGGAGGCGCTGGCGCAAACCCGCGCCGGGGCGCGCGACTTCCGGGCCGAGGGCGTGATGCTCAAGCGGCTGGATAGCCCCTACCTGTCGGGCCGCAAGAAAGGCGACTGGTGGAAATGGAAGCTCGACCCGCTGGTGGTCGACGCGGTGATGATCTACGCGCAGCAGGGCTCGGGGCGGCGGGCGAACCTGTTCACCGACTTCACTTTCGCCGTCTGGCAGGGCAACGAGCTTGTCCCCTTCACCAAGGCCTATTCCGGTTTGACGGATGCCGAATTCAACCGCATCACAGCCTGGGTGCGAAAGAACACGCTGCAGCGGTTCGGCCCGGTGCGGCAGGTCCGCCCCGAGCACGTGTTCGAGATCGCCTTCGAAGGCATTCAGCCCAGCCCGCGGCACAAGTCCGGGATTGCGCTGCGATTTCCCCGGATGAGCCGGTGGCGCCACGACAAGGCGGTGCACGAGGCGAACTCGCTCGACGACCTCAAGGCCTTGCTGCACGCCTACGGGTAAGGGCGCTTGGGTGCGTCAGGATGCCTGCGGCCGCTTCGCGCCGACGCTGCTCCCCCGGGGCGCCTCCCATCCGGTGCCGCCTGTGCGCGCCTGCGGCCAGACCGGATCGGCCAGCGCCTCGAACAGCGGCGCGGCGAAAAGGTAGCCCTGCATCAGGTCGACGCCCACCTCGCG
>NZ_JBELMH010000004.1:0-2976 GCF_042096055.1 Citreimonas sp.
CGGGTTCGACTGCGCGGGGCTCGAGGCGCGTCCGCTCGGGCCGCCGGACGTCTACGCGCGCGAGCCGCATTTCCTGGGCGGCACATGGCGCATCGCCGCCGTGACGCTGGGTGGCACGGTCGGCCTGCTGGACCGGGTGGCCGGCAAGCTGCGCGCGCGCGGGCAGCACGAGGCCGAGGCGCACCTGCTTCGGCTGTCGCCGGTCGCGGGCCGCGTGCTGTCGGCCTGGCCCGCGATCCTGCGCGCGGCCGAAGTCTCCTCGGGCGCGGCCGGCGCCGCCGACCCGCAGGCGGCCGCGGCGCGCGCGCTCTCGACCCGCCTGCTGACCGAGGAGATCGGGCAGGACGCCATCGCGGCGGCCGAACGCTCGGTCGGGCTGGCGCTGTTCGCCGAGGGGGACCCGGCGGGCCGGATGGCGCGCGACCTCGCCTGCTACATGCGCCAGGCGGCGCGCGATGCGTTCTCGATGAAGGTCGGTCGCGCGCTGCTGACCGAGGGCGGGCCGCTGGGGGCGTGGCTGGATGCTTGAAACCGTCGGCTACACGACCTTCGCGGAGCTGACCGAGGGGCGCCCGCCGGTTGTTCTGGCGCCGCATCCGGACGACGAATCCCTGGGCTGCGGCGCGTTCCTGGCGGCAGCGTTCGCGGGACCGGGCGCGCACGTGGTCTGCATGACCGACGGCGCGGCGTCGCATCCCGGCTCGCGCGCGTGGCCGCGTGCCCGGCTGGCGGCGCTGCGCGCGTCGGAACTTGACGCGGCGATCGCGGCGCTGGGCGGCGCATCGGCGGACGTCACGCGGCTGGACCTTCCCGATGCCGGGATGCTGCGCCTGACGGACCGCTTCCCGGCCATCGCGGAGGGGGTCGCGCGCATCGCGCGGCGCCATGGCGCGCGGGTGCTGGTCGCGCCTGCGCCGACCGATCCGCATTGCGATCACGAGGCGACCGCTGCCATCGCCGTCCTCGCCGCCGCGCAGGCGGGTCTTCGGCTGCTGTTCTACCCGGTCTGGTCGGCCTGGCACGATCCGGACTACCGCACGCGGCTCGCGCACCGGGCCGAACACCGGTTCGACGCGGCCCCCGCGCGCGAAGCCAAGGCCCGCGCCATCGCGGCCCATCGCAGCCAGCTGGGGCAGGTGGTGCACGACGACCCCGCAGGCTTCGTCTTGCCGGATGCCTTCGTCGACTCGTTCCGCTCGGACGACGAGATCTTCTTCGAGGCCCATCCATGACCGCCGTGACCCTGCAGCATCTCGAGGGACTCTATGCCGGCGGCGACGACCCGTGGTCGTTCCGCACCAGCGCCTACGAGCAGGCGAAGTTCCGGGCCACCTGCGCCGCGCTGCCGCGCGCCTCCTACCGGTCGGTGCTGGAGCTGGGCTGCGGCAACGGCGAGCTTGCGCGCCACGTGTCGGCCCGCTGCACCGAGTACACCGGCGTCGATGCGGTCGAGACCGCGCTTGCGGCCGCGCGGCGCGCGGTGCCGTCCGGACGGTTCCACCGGCTGTTCCTGCCGGCGCTACTGCCCTCGGGTGACTTCGACCTGCTGATGGTGTCGGAATTCCTCTACTTCCTCGACCCGGCCGGCATCGCGGAACTGGCCGGGCAGCTCGACCGGCGCTGGCCCTTGGCCGACCTCGTCTGTGTCACGTGGCTGGGGCCCAGCGGCAACGCGCTGGACGGGCCGGCGGCGCTCGAACGCTTCGCGCGCGCGTCGCGACGTACATTGCGCTGCGCGGCCGCGACGTCCGAATACCGCATCGACGTGGCCGAGGGGGCGCCATGACGCTGACCGTCGAGGTTTTCGGTGCCAGGGCCGTCGCCCGCGCCCGCGCCGCCGTGATCGTGCCCGCCTGCGACGAGGCCGAGCGCATCGGCGCCTGCCTCGACGCGCTGGCGGCGCAGGACGGGCGGCGGGACTGCGCCGTGACGGTCTGCGTCAACAACACCGGTGACGCGACCGCCGAGATCGTGCGTGACCGCGCCCGCCGCCACCGGCTGGTCCTGATCCTGGCCGAGGTCCAGCTGCCGCGCGGCGGCGTCGGGCGCGCGCGCCGGCTGGGTCACCTGCTGGCCATGCGTCATTCGCCGATGGCGTGGGCGCTGCTGTCGACCGACGCGGATTGCGTGGCCGCGCCGGGATGGCTGAGCGCGATGCGGCACGCCTTGCGCGGCAGCGCCGCGGTGCTGGGCCGGATCGAAGGGCTGGACGACCTGCCGCCGCCGCTGATGGCGGCGGTGTGCGGCGCGGGGCGGACCGAAGACAGCTACATGCGGCTGTCGCTGGAATTCGCGCGGTTGGTGTCGGACGCCGGGGCGACGCCGCTGGGGCTCAACACGGCGGGGGGCGCCAATCTCGGTATCCGGCGCGACGTCTACCGCGCTGTCGGCGGGTTCCGCGCCCTGCCCAGTCGCGAGGACCGCGAGCTTGTCGACCGGATCGTCGCCGCAGGCCACCGCGCCATCCGCAGCGACGAGGCGCTGGTCCGTGCGTCGATGCGGCCCGACGGACGGGCGCCGGGCGGCATGGCCGACAAGATCCGCGACCGGCTGGCGGGCGCTGCGGGGCCGCTCGACTCCGCTCTGGCGCCCGTCGGTGCCATGGTCTCGCGCTGCCTGGGGCAGGGCGCGGCCGCCTGCGACGCGTTCTCGTCGCCCCAGGCCGAGCGCGAGCTGACGATCCTCGCCCGCCACGTCGAGGCGCTGAGACGCCTCGACGGCCCCGCCGCACGCCGGCGGTACCTGTCGAGCGTGGACCCGGCGCTGCCCTGACGGCACGCCCGCCGCTTGCCAAGACGCGAAAAAAGTGGAACGTCGGCAGTCGTTTCCGGCGCGGCCCGAAGGGGCGGCGCGGGGTGGAGGAGCAGGGAGACGACCGTGCCGCTGACGTTACCGATAGACCCGTCGCATGTCCTGATCGGAGGCACGTGGCGGCCGACGGACGAGACCCTGCCGCTGCACGACCCCTCGGACGGG
>NZ_JBELMH010000004.1:3076-11608 GCF_042096055.1 Citreimonas sp.
TGGACGGCTATACCGTCTATACCCTGCGCGAGCCGCACGGCGTGACCGGGCACATCGTGCCGTGGAACTACCCGATGCAGATCATCGGCCGCTCGGTCGGCGCGGCTTTGGCCATGGGCAATGCCTGCGTGCTGAAGCCGGCCGAGGATGCGTGTCTGACCGCACTTCTGTTCGCGCATTTCGCGCAGCAGGCGGGGCTGCCCGACGGGGCGCTCAATGTCGTTCCGGGTCTGGGCGCCGAGGCGGGCGCGGCACTGTCGGGGCATCCCGGCCTGCATCACATCAGCTTCACCGGTTCGGTCGCCACCGGTGCCGCGGTGCAGATCGCGGCCGGCGCGAACGTGGTGCCCGTGACGCTGGAACTGGGCGGCAAGTCGCCCCAGATCGTGTTCGAGGACGCCGACCTGGGCGCGGCGCTGCCGTTCCTGGTCAATGCCGGGCTGCAGAACGCCGGCCAGACCTGTTCCGCCTCGTCCCGGATCCTGGTGCATGCGAGCCTGTTCGACACGCTGGCCGCGCGCATGGCCCAAGCCTACGGCGCCAAGCGCATCGGGCGGGCGATCGACGACGCCGACCTTGGCCCGCTGATCAACCCGACGCAGAAGGCGCGGGTGGAACGCTACCTCGGCCTTGGCGCCGACCTGCCGGTGATCGCCCGGATCGAGCCGGGCGCCGACCTGCCCGAGAGCGGCAGCTACGTGCCCGCGTGCCTTTTCGGGCCGGTGCCGCCGGACCACGCGCTGGCGCAGGAGGAAATCTTCGGCCCCGTGCAGGTGATGATCCCGTTCGAGACCGAGGACGAGGCTCTGCGGATCGCCAACGGCACCGAATACGGCCTCGTCGCCAGCATCTGGACGCGCGACGGCGCGCGGCAGATGCGGCTGGCGCGCAAGGTGAAGTCGGGGCAGGTCTTCATCAACAATTACGGGGCCGGGGGCGGTGTCGAGTTGCCGTTCGGCGGCGTCGGCAAGTCCGGCCACGGCCGGGAGAAGGGCTTCGAGGCGCTGTACGGCTTCTCGACGCTCAAGACCGTCGCGGCCTATCACGGCTGACGCGCGACACAATCGGGAGGGAGAGCAGGCATGAGGCTTCAAGGCAAGACGGCGATCGTCACCGGGGCAGGATCGGGATTCGGGGCAGGCATCGCGCAGCGGTTCCTGAAGGAGGGCGCTCAGGTCGTCGTCGCCGACATCAACGCGGACGCCGCCGCGAAGGTCGCCGGGGCGCATGGCGGCCTCGCGCATGGCTGCGACGTCTCGGACGGCGCGCAGGTCGAGGCGATGATCGCCTTCGCGACCGAGCAAATGGGACGCGTCGACATCCTGGTGAACAACGCGGGTGTCACGCACCTGCCCGCGCCGATGGAGGACGTCTCCGAAGCGGATTTCGACCGCGTGTTTGCCGTCAACTGCAAGTCCGTCTACCTGGGCGCGCGGGCGCTGGTGCCGCAGATGAAGGCGCGCGGTTCGGGCTGCATCCTGAACGTCGCCTCGACAGCCGGCGTGTCGCCGCGGCCGCGGCTGAACTGGTACAACGCGTCCAAGGGCTGGATGAACACCGCGACCAAGGCGATGGCGGTGGAGCTGGCCCCCGCGGGCATCCGCGTCAACGCGCTGAACCCGGTGGCGGGCGACACGCCGCTGCTCAAAAGCTTCATGGGCGAGGACACGCCCGAGATGCGGGCGAAGTTCCTGTCGACGATCCCGCTGGGCCGGTTCTCCACGCCCGAGGACATGGCCAACGCGGCGCTCTACCTCTGCTCGGACGAGGCGAGCATGGTCACCGGCGTCTGCATGGAAGTCGACGGCGGCCGCTGCATCTGATCGCGTTCGGGCGGCGCCCGATGCGGTGCCGCCCGGAACCAGCCTGAAAGCCGCGCGTGCGATTGCGGAGGGGCCTTTGACCGCAGGGCGCCGTGGCATGGCTTCGGCGCGCGCGCAGGACGCCGGGCGCGCCTTTCGCGGGTTGGTCGTTGACACCGTTGTCACCGTCTGACTTGCTCGGCCCCGGGGGAGGAATTTCGATGCGCATCTTGGTGACCGGGGCGGCGGGATTCATCGGGCAGATGGTCGTGCGTGCGCTTGCCGACCGGGACGCGCTGACCGTCGATGGCCGCGAGAGACGCATTGCGGCGATCATCGCGACCGACATCGCCGAGGCGCCGCTGAAGGCGCTGGCGGACGCGCATCCCCGCGTGCATGCCGTGCCCGGAGCGCTGGATGATCCGGCGGTGCTGGGCCGCATCCGCGAGGACGCTCCCGAACTTGTGGTCCACCTTGCCGCCGTTGTCTCGGGCCAGGCCGAACAGGATTATGACCTCGGCATGCGCGTCAACCTGCAGTCCACGATCGCGCTGTTCGACGCCTGCCGCGCGATGCCCGTGCCGCCGGTGTTCCTGTTCTCGTCCTCGGTCGCGGTGTTTTCCTGCGCGGACAACGACACGATCTCCGAAGACACGCTGCCCGCGCCGCTGTCGTCCTACGGCACGCAGAAGCTGATGGGCGAGCTGCTGGTCCGCGACGCCACGCGCAAGGGCTTCATCCGCGGCCGCGCGCTGCGGTTTCCGACGATTTCCGTGCGCCCGGGCAAGCCGAACCAGGCCGCGTCGAGCTTCGCCAGCGGCGTGATCCGCGAACCGCTCGCGGGGCTCGAGGCCGTGCTGCCGGTCGGCCGCGATTTGCGGCTGCACCTCGCTTCGCCGGCCAAGGCGCTGAACTACGTGCTGGTCGCCGCAGGGCTGGCGCAGGACGAGATCGGCACGCAGACCACGCTGACGCTGCCGGGCATTTCGGTCAGCGTGGGCGAGATGCTCGACACGCTCGAACGCATCGCGGGGCCCGAGGTCGCTGCGCGCGTCGTGTCGCGGCCGGATGCCGCCATCGCGCGCATCGTGTCGTCGTGGCCGGGCCGGATCACGACGCCCCGCGCGCAGGCGCTGGGCTTCGCGCCCAACGAGGATTTCGCCGAGATCGTCCACGAACACCGGGACGGCGGCAGACAAACCGGCACGCGACCGGGAACAACCAAGGAGGAGGAGACCACATGAAACATCTCGCACTGGGGGCGATCGCCGGGGCCGTCATGGCCACCGCCGTGCACGCCCAGCAGAACATCGTCGTCGGGCACTCGCTGTCGCCCACGTCGCATTACGGCGTCGGGGCGCAGGCGTTCATCGACACGCTGACCGAGCTGTCGGGCGGCGCGTGGACGGGCGAACAGGCCCCCGCTGGCCAGCTGGGCGGCGAGCGCGACATGATCGAGGGGCTGCAGATCGGCTCGCTCGACGTGGTCATCACCTCGACCGGTCCGCTGGGCAACTTCGTGCCGCAGGTCTACGCGCTCGACCTGCCGTTCCTGTTCCGCGACTACGACCATGCCCGCAAGACGCTGGACGGCGAGATCGGCCAGGAACTGCTGGACGAGATCGGCGAGAACCAGCTGGTGGGACTCGCCTGGTCCGAGAACGGGTTTCGCCACGTGACCAACGCGCAGCGCCCGGTGCGCACGCCCGAGGATCTCGACGGGCTGAAGCTGCGCACGATGGAGAACCGCGTGCACATGGCCGCGTTCGAGGGCATGGGTGCCGCCCCCACGCCGATGGCCTTCCCCGAACTCTTCACCGCGCTGCAGCAGGGCGTGGTCGACGGGCAGGAGAACCCCGTCACGGTGATCACCGCGTCGAAGTTCTGGGAGGTGCAGGACTACGTCTCGCTGACCGGCCACGTCTATTCGCCGGCCGTCGTGCTGGCCTCGCCCATCCTGTTCGACGGGCTGACCGAGGAAGAGCAGGGCTGGTTCATGGAAGCGGCCAAGGCCTCGGCCGCCGCCACCCGCGCCGAGGTCAACCGGCTGGAAGAGGAAGGCGTCGCCCTGCTGCGCGAGAACGGCATGGAAGTCATCACCGACATCGACAAGGCGCCGTTCGCCAAGCTGGCCGAGGAATCCTCGTACGGGGTCTACACTGACGAGTACGGCAGCGAGATGATCGACCGCATCAAGGCGGTCGAGTGATCCGCATCTGACCCAAGGCCGGGGCGCGCGCCGCCCCGGCCGCATTCGCAGGGCCGCCATGACATTCTTCTTCAAGCTCGAGTCGGTGACGACGGGCATCGCCCTTCGGCTGTCGATCGTCTTTCTGCTGATCGCGACCGGGCTGGCACTGTACCAGGTGACGACGCGCTTCGTCTTCGGCCAGCCGTCGACGTGGTCCGAGGTCGTGACCCGGTCGGCGATGATCTGGTCGGTCTTCCTGGCCGTGGCGCCCGCCTTCCGCGAAGGTTCGATGATCGCGGTCGAGATCGTGCAGCGGATGCTTCCGGGGCGGCTGGGCTTCGGGCTGTACTTGGTGGCGACGGCGCTGTCGCTGCTTTTCTTCGCGATCCTGTTCTGGCAGGGCTGGGCGATGACGCTGCGGGTGGTCCCGCAGAAGCTTGCCGCGCTCGAGATTTCCATTGCCTGGGTCTACGCCGCGCTGCCGGTGGGGTCGGTCTTCATCATGATCGCGGTGCTGGGCTGCATGGCCCGCGCCATCCGGCAGGGTGACATTCCGCAGGCGGAGGGAATCCTGTGAACGCCGCACTCGCGCTTTCGCTGGGCATCCTGTTCCTTGCAGGGGTGCCGATTGCCGTGGCCATCGGCCTCGCGTCAGTCGTTGGGATCGAGGCAAGCGGCCGCCTGCCACTGCTGCTGGTCGCGCAGCGCATGTTCACGGGCATCGACAGCTTTCCGCTGATGGCCATTCCGCTGTTCATCCTCGCGGGCAACCTGATGTCGGCGGGCGGCATCTCGCACCGGCTGGTCGAGCTGGCGAAGTCGATCGTCGGCGGTATCCAGGGCGGGCTGGCCGCGTCCTGCGTGCTGACCTGCATGATGTTCGCCTCTGTGTCGGGCTCGTCCGTCGCCACCACGTTCGCGATCGGCGCGATCCTGATCCCGGCGATGGTCAAACACGGCTACCCGGCGCCCATGGCCGCCTCGGTGCAGGCCAGCTCGGCCGAGCTGGGTGTGCTGATCCCGCCGTCGATTCCGCTGATCCTCTACGGCGTGTCGACCGACACCTCGATCGGGCAGCTGTTCCTGGCCGGCATCGGGCCGGGCTTCCTTGTGGCCGGGTCACTTATGGCGCTGGTGCTGATCCTGTGCCGCATCCGGGGCATCGGCCTGCAGGACGGTGTCGACCGGCCGCGCGTGGGGGCGGCGCTGCTGTCGGCGATGCCCGCGCTGATCGTGCCGGTTGTCATCCTGGGCGGCATCTATACCGGCGTCTTCACCCCGACCGAGGCCAGCGCGGCGGCCGTCGCCGCAGCCGTGGTCGTGGGCATGCTGTTCTACCGCGAGCTTCGTTTCGCCGACCTGCCCGACATCCTGAAGAAGACCGTGCTCTCGACGGCCGCGATCATGCTGATCATCTCGGCCGCGGCGCTGTTTTCCTTCCTCGTGACGCGTTCGGGCCTGCCGAACGAGATCGCCGCCTGGTTCAAGGAGGTGTTCGACAGCCGGATGGCGTTCCTGCTGGTGGTGAACCTGCTGCTGCTGGTCGTCGGCATGTTCATCGAGACTTCGGCCGCGATCCTGGTCCTCGCGCCGATCCTGACGCCGATCGCGGTTTCCTACGGCGTAGACCCGGTGCATTTCGGGCTGATCATCGTCGTGAACCTTGCCCTGGGCATGATCACGCCGCCGCTGGGCGTGAACCTGTTCGCCGCCTGCGCGGTCGCCAACCTGCCGGTCGAGAAGATCATCCCGCACCTGTTCTGGTTCGTCCTGACCGTGTTCGGCGCGCTGATGATCATCACCTACGTACCGGCGATCACGCTCTGGCCGATGCAGATCATCCTGGGGACCAACTGATGACGCGGATCGTACACGACGCTGGGCTGGGGTCGCGGACGTCCTGCATCGCGCTGGCCGAGGCCGCGTGATGCTGCTGGGCTGCATCGGCGACGACTTCACCGGGTCCAGCGACCTGGCCAACACGCTGACGCGCCAGGGCATGCGCACCGTCCAGTACGTGGGCGTGCCGGACCGGCCTGCCGACGCGGGGGTCGAGGCGGGCGTGGTCGCGCTCAAGTCCCGCTCGATCCCCGTGGACGATGCCGTCGCGCAGTCGCTGCGGGCGCTCGACTGGCTACGCGCGCAGGGCTGCCGGCAATTCCTGTTCAAGTACTGCTCGACCTTCGACTCGACGCCCCTGGGCAATATCGGCCCGGTGGCCGAGGCGCTGGCGGATGCGCTGGACGCGCGGCAGGTCATCGTCTGCCCGGCCTTCCCGGCGACCGGGCGCTCGGTCTACCAGGGTCACCTGTTCGTCGGCGACCGGCTGCTGAGCGAATCCGGGATGCAGGACCACCCGCTGACGCCGATGACGGACCCCGATATAAGGCGCTGGCTGGCGCGTCAGGCGCGCGGCAGCGTCGGCCATGTGGACGCCGCGACGGTGCGGCAAGGGCCGGCCGCCATCGCGCAGGCGCTGGACGCGCAGGACCGCGCCGGCCATAGGCTGATCGTGACCGACGCCGTCGCGGACGAGGACCTGATCGCCCTCGGCCGCGCCGCCGCCGACCTGCCGCTGCTGACCGGCGGGTCGGGCATCGCCATGGGCCTGCCCGGGAACTTCCGCGCGGCGGGCGCGCTGGTGGACACGGCGGATGCCTGGCGCGGCCAGCCAGGGCCGGTGGTCGCGTTGTCGGGATCCTGTTCGACCGCCACGCGCGACCAGGTCGCGCGGCACGCCGCCCGTCACCCGGTGCGCGAGATCACGGCCCAAGATGCGGTGGCCGGCGCCCTGCCGGTCGCGGATCTGGCCGCATGGGCGCTGGCGCAGCCGGGCATTCCGCTGATCTATTCCTCGGCCGATCCCGCGACGGTGGCCGCCGTGCAGAAGCGTCACGGCGCGCAGCGGGTCGCTCAGGCAATCGAGACGCTGTTCGCCGAACTGGCCGCCGCGCTGGTCGCGGGCGGCGTCACGCGCCTGATCAGCGCCGGCGGCGAGACCTCGGGCGCGGTGGTCGGCGGGCTGGGCCTGTCGCAGCTCGAGATCGGACCCGAGATCGCGCCGGGCGTGCCGGTGATGCGCGCGAGCGAGGCGTGCGTGGTCGCGCTCAAGTCCGGCAATTTCGGCGGGCCGGACTTCTTCGAGGACGCGGCGCGCCTGATGGAGGCCGCCCCATGAGCGCAGAAGCGCGCCTGCGCGAGGATATCTGCCACTGGGCCAGATCCATGTTCGATCGCGGTCTGACCGGCGGCGCCTCGGGCAACATCTCGGCCCGTACCGAGGATGGCGGCCTGCTGGTGACGCCGACGGGCCACAGCTTCGGCCGGCTTGATCCGGCGCGGCTCAGCCGATTCGACGCGGCGGGCACGCTCATCTCGGGCGATCCACCCACCAAGGAGATGCCGCTGCATTCCGCCTTCTACGAGACGCGGAAGGCCGCGGGCGCGGTGGTGCACCTGCATTCGACGCATTCCGTCGCGCTGTCGATGCTGCCCGAGACCGACCCCGACAACGCCGTGCCTCCGCTGACGGCCTACGCGGTGATGCGCGTCGGCAAGGTCGCGCTGCTGCCCTTCTTCGTGCCTGGCGACGCCCAGATGGCAGACGCGATCCGCGGGCTGGCCGGGCGCCGCTCCTCGGTGCTGCTGGCCAACCACGGACCCGTGGTCGCCGCGCACGATCTCGAGGCGGCGGTGTTCGCGATGGAAGAGCTCGAGGAAACCGCGCGGCTGGCCATGTTGCTGCGCGGCACCGGCGCCGTGCCGCTGACCGAGGCGCAGATCGGGCAGGTCGTTCGCAAATTCGAGCTGGATTGGGACTGATGCGCTTTTCCGCCAATCTCGGCTTTCTGTTTACCGACCGGCCCCTGCCGCAGGCGATCCATGCCGCCGCGGCGGCCGGTTTCGACGCGGTCGAATGCCATTTCCCCTACGAGGTACCCGCGGCCGAGGTCGCGGCCGCGCTGCGCGAGTCCGGCCTTGAGATGCTGGGCCTGAACACCCACCCGGGCGTTCGCGAAGCCGGCGATTTCGGCCTTGCCGCGCTGCCCGGGCGCGAGGACGAGGCGCGCGCCGCGATCGCGCAAGCCGTCGACTACGCGCGCGCGATCGGGGCCGGAAACGTGCACGTGATGGCCGGCAAGACCGATGGCGGCGCGGCGGCCGAGGCCACGTTCCGCGCCAACCTGACCCACGCCTGCGATCTGGCGGTGCCGCACGGCATCGGCATCCTGATCGAGCCGATCAACCGGCGCGACGTGCCCGGTTACCACCTGGCGACCACCGACCACGCGGCGGCCATCGTCGAGACGCTGGACCGGCCGAACCTGTCGATCATGTTCGACTGCTATCACGTCCAGATCGCGCAGGGCGACCTGCTGCGGCGGTTCGAGGCGTTGCGGCACCTGATCGGCCACGTGCAATTCGCCGGCGTGCCGGATCGCGGCGAACCCGACCGGGGAGAGGTCGACTACGCCTGGCTGCTGCCGCAGATCGCCGGGCGCGGCTGGAAGGCTCCCTTCGGCGCGGAATACCGGCCCA